>NZ_JAKUFT010000040.1:0-48638 GCF_022663605.1 Bacillus cereus group sp. BfR-BA-01379 | reverse complement strand
CCACCTGGTTTTGGCTTCTCTTGTTCTTTATCGCCACCTGGCGTCTTTCCATCGCCCTGTGTTTTCCCCGTATCCACCAAACTATCCGGTAAATTTTTACTCGGCTCCACCACAGGCCCACCCATATTAGTTGGCAGTTCCGGCTTTTGTGGCGCTGGTGCATCTGATAATTTGATTAGTGGATCTTTCTTTTCCACCGACACATCATCTGGCTTATACGTCACTGGTGTAATCGGTGATTTATTATTTCCGATTAAGTCTGCTAAATTAATGTTTGGTTTTTCTCCAGGTTTGTCATCTTTTTTTGCAGGATCAGCAACTAAATTTGGGAACATAGACTGTAAGTTACCTCCTGTAATACGGTCATCTTTTTTCTCTTCTGTATTACTTGCTAGTTTTACCGTTTCTCTTCCTGCTGTACTAAAGCCTTTGTCATAAACAAGATATCCTGACGTTCCAAATAAAGCCACCGACATTACTGATATAGCAACTTTTTTTCCTAGATTGTTGTTGTTTTCTTCCATGTTTCTTCCCCTTTTCACATCTTTATTGAATCCAGCCGTTTGTTTTCATCTCTGTTAGTTTTTCTTGTGCTGCTCTTACTTCAGTTTCATTTTCATTTGCTTGTACCGTTTTTCTTAAGAAACGACTCGCTTCTTCATATTTTTTTTGTTTAATTTTAAACATCCCGAATGCAAAATTCACATGCGGATCTTCATCATTTTGTGAATATGCTTCCGTGAAAAATTTCTCTGCTTCATTTCCTTGTCCCACTTTGTCGTATAAAATCCCTATATTCACAAGCGTATTTGTGTCACGAGTCCCGTTGTTAACAACTCTATTGTAAGCCTCTAACGCTTGTTGATACGCCGCATTACTTTTTCCGCCATCTCGTGTTTCATAAAATTGACCAGCTTCATAATATACAATTCCTAATTGATTTAGTAACTCTATATTTTTCGTATCTTTTTGGATTGCAGCTTGTAATACTTGCGATGCTTGTTGATAATTCACTTCTTTTTTTGCACTATCAATTAAATTTGTTTTATTCCAAAGTACATATAAATTCGAAAGTTCAATTGCATATATAGCATTCTTTGAATCTTCCATAATGGCTTCTTTAAAGAAAGATTCTGCTTTATCTAATTGCACAGTTGCAGTTGCTAGTTGTCCTTTTAAATATGAAACAATTGCCTTATCTTCATTTGTTTTCGTACTCATTTTGACAATAACATCTTCTGCTTTTTCAAATTCTTTCATTTTCATATGACTTACAGCTAAATCTCGCATCGCATCTTTTTTATATGGTTCAATTCCTTTTGCATTATTCGCTAATGCTTGTTCGAAATTCGGAACTGCTTCTTGATATTTTCCTATACGGAAATTCGCTGAAGCTAATAGATATGCCGCTTCATTATTTTCTTTATCTATTTCTCTATCTTTTATTAATTTTGTAAGGTAGTCGATTGCAATTTTATTTTTCCCTTCAGCAATGTAAATCGTTGCTAGCTGAAGATGAGCTTCATCTTTTCCTTTCACTGCGATCGCATGACCAACAGCTTCTTCTGCTTTTATATATTTTTTATCATGATAGGCTTGGCGTGCTTGTCCCATAAATTTTTGGTATTTAGCATTTGTTGTATAAAAGTAAAATAGTGTTGAACCACCTATAACAACTACTACAATTGAGCCAATAATCAAAACCCGTTTTTTATTCTTTTTCCACCATTTAGAAAAAGGTGATGGTTCACTTTGTTCATGTGCTACTGTAAGTGGTTGATTGGATGCTTTTGCATTTAAAATCTCATCATCTATATCATATTCCACTTGTTTTTTTGTTTGTTTTCGGCTCTGTAGAATGCTATTTGGCACTGTAATTGTAGCTGCTATTTCTTGCTGCGACTGTGTTCCTTGCTCTTCTTCTATCTCTTTAATAATGCTTTCAATTTCCTGTTTTAACGCCTGATCAATGTTTGGAAATTGTACGATTCGTGAATAGACGAAACAAGCAAATGCTGCATTGTTTTCTCGTTCCAATTCAGTAGCTAATTCCAAATAATGTTGTAGGACCATTTTATTATTTATTTCAGGCTCTTGACTCTCCATAGTTTGAATGATATATGCGAGTTCTTTTTGCAGCGCTGTTGATGGATTAAGTGAATTGAAAATTATTTTATATTCATATAATGCCGCTTGTTTAAATCCTCTCTCTTCTAATAATCTTGCAATTTCCAAACATTTTGATACAAAAAGAGAGTGTTCTTCTGCTGACTGCCTTTCCGCATCAATTTTTATTCTTTCTCTCGCGCTATTAAATACATCGTACCACTGTGCAAAGCTTGGGCATTCTGCAAAAGAATTACTACTCCATGCCTGCTTAAATAATTTTGCAATTTCCCCGTTCCATTGATTATGTAATACTTGCTGAAGTAACGTATATCTTTCACATTCTGTCTGCATTTCTTCCGTTTTAAAGTAACTTGCATCAGTCCATTTTTTATTTCGAACTTCTTCACTACACCAACTTAATATTTCTCCTAATAAAATAGCACCAGCAAATCGATCGGCTTCTTTTTGCCATACTCCACTTGTCAAATACTTTGGTGCGTAACCCGCTGAACCTGCTGGCAATAATGAAGGTCTTTTCGTTTTTGGGCCATACATTTGCTCAACATCAACAAGTTCGATATTGTGCTGACCTTCAATTGCATTTTCACTTAAGAAAGGTACAAGTACGTTGCTAGACGATAAATCATTATGAGCAACTTCATTTTCTTCCATCATTTTAAGTGTTGTAAGAAATGCTTCTGCAATAAAGAAACATTGTTCTTTTGATAACATTCGTTGTTCTTGTAAAATATCAGCCCAAGTTGGACCTTCAATCCAAGGCATTACAATACTATTAGCAAGATCTTCTGATTTTTCGATAGCAGATGTATGTTCTTCTTTAGTAACGATATAGCGTGAACATACTTTCAGACCCACTAAGGAAGAAAGTGGTTTCAAAAATGCTAGTTGATGTTTTTCCTCACGATAACGTTCCTTAAAAACTTTTAATGCAATTCGTTCTACACCATTTTCCTGTTGTAATTGATAAACTGTTCCTTGTCTTCCCTCTTGACCATAGGGCATCTCAATACCAATTACAGCTGGGTGTTTCTCAAAACGATAAACATCTTTATTAAAATTAATTTTTTCTCCTACTTCTGGTCGGAATCCCATTTTATCCCCTTACTCTCGTATTACAATTTTTCAAAAAAGACCAGGAACAATAGCTCCTGGTCTTTTGCAATTGTTCTATTCTTAGTATGCGTTATCTGTGTTACGGAATTTATCAGCGATACGTTTTAAATCTGTTGAAATACCTTCTAAAATTGGAATGTATTGTTGCATTGCTTGTTTAGATTGGATAAATTCTCCACGGAATTTCGCTTGTGTTGCCCCAGCCCATTGTCCTTCTAGACTATTAATATCGCCTTCAAGTCTATTAATTTGACTTTGTGCTTCTCCTGCTGCGTTTTTAAAGTTTCCTGAGATTCTTTCAAGTTCTTCTGGTGTGATTTTAATTTCTGCCATCTTAATAATTTCCCCTTTCAAATCAAAAATGATACAACAATTAGATTATAAACTATATTCATACAATTTTTAAAGGGTTGAATTACAAAAATATTCTATTTTCTAGTAATTTAACCCTATTTTAATATTATTTCACTTTTAATTCAGACCATTTCACACTAATTTTATCTGTCATCGTGCGAAGTAAATGTAATGGTGTATATGCACATTTTATTTTTATTGGCTTTCTACGTATGCAATATCCATCCCCACTTAATAATTCTTGATCCATTTCAGTATGTGGCAGTTTCATATTAAAGAAATACACATCGTTATTTTGTGTCGTTCCCAATAAATATCCAATACTTCTCTTTCTAATTTCCGCAAACCATTTTTCATGAGAATAGCTATTTAAGCTAGACGTAGTAGCAGCTGTCATAAAGTGGATTCCTTTATTTTTACAGTTTTGTACTATTAGTTCTATTTTATTTTTCGCCTCATAATCAGTAGATAATAAAGTTAACATTTGATCGATATCATCAATCGCAATGATTATTCTCTTATATGGAATCTCCACTGTTGCGTTTGGATCTATAGAAGGCATTATTGGTTCTCTATTATTTATTAGCTCTATCAATTCATCTAACATTTCTTTTAATTGCATACCATCTGTAACTGTCTTCTTCACATGTGGTAAATCTCCAAGAGCTAATAAGCCTGTAGGTCTTTCACCAAGGTCTACTAAGTATAGCTCAACCTTTTCAGGAGAGTATTGGTATGTAGTAGTGAATAGAAGTGTTTGTAATAGCGATGTTTTTCCACCTTCTATTCTTCCCCCAATAAATATATGACTCATTTCATCTAAAGAAAAACTTTGTAAACGAATATCCTCTGTTTCTATACCTGCTGAAATATGGGCTGTTTCTAATTTTTCAATCATATGTTCTACAAATATTTCTTTAGGTACCATTGGAATAGCTTTTGCTTTTTCACCATTCCATTCTCCATTCATTTTTTGAATAATTGTCTTTAATTGTTGCGAGTACTCAAGTTCACTTTCGCCAATAAACGGCAATGCTGCTTGGAATAATTCCGGCGGTTGCCCTTTCATTAATCCACGGCCAACAGGAACTTCAATTAACGGGAATTTAGGTCTGCCAACTAAGTTATGATATTCTGTTCCATCTTGCAATTCAAATGTAAGTGCCATCGGTATATTATTACGAACACGATCGAACATATCAATTGTTTGATTCAGAGAGAAATAGAAATATACTCCGTATGTACTTGATTCACGCAATAATAATTCTAATACTTCGTTTTCTTTCTCGAATTCATTTTTGAATCTTATATAACCATCTATCATTACTACTATAGCTGGTATTTTCTTTTCTACCATTCGATTATACATAGAGAATGACTTTGCACCGATATTAGAAAAACTCTCTTTTCTATGCGTGATTTCCTTCTTTAAAAATCCGAATAGACGTTTCATTTTCTCATTTTCGCCTTCTTGTATAATCCCGCCTATATGAGGTAAATCTCTAAAATCTAAGAACATACGACCAAAATCAATAACATAGAAATTCACTTCTTCTGGTGTGTGAGATACAGCTAAGGACATAATAATAGTTTGCAACATCGTCGTTTTTCCTGTACCTGGCATACCATAAATATTTAAATGCCCTTCTTGTAAATCTAACTTCAGAGGAAATTGTGCTTGATTTGCAACATCATCAATTAATCCTACCGTTACTTGTAAATATTCTTTTGATTTATTCCACTCAGCAATTGTCCAATCTTCCATAGCATAAAATTCTTTTAACAATAATTTTTCCGGTAATGGATCCAGCCAAGGTCCTGGTAATGCTTTAATATTTTCTTTTTCTGATACGCTCTGTACATATTGAATAAAAGCTTGTAGTTGTTTTGGACTATTTGTCATTGGTTTTGGACGCTTTTTCACTTTTATTCTTTCACCCGAGAGCTTAACTTCTGTAAAATCAACAATATCAAGAACTTTCTCTTCATCTGGATTATAAGGTGCTCCGCTCCATGCTGATTGGAATAATTCCAATACTTCATTGCTACCTACTTGGAGATACCCTCGTCCTGGTACATTGATTTTTGATGCATCTGGAATCTTTAACATTTCACGACTATCCGCATCATCTTGTACACGTAAACAAATTCGAAAACGCGAGTTACTCCAAATCTTGTCATTTACAACCCCTGAAGGTTTTTGAGTCGCTAATAATAAGTGAACTCCCAACGTCCTTCCTATTGCAGCGACACTAATTAGCTCGTCCATAAATTCTGGTTGTTCCTTTTTCATTTGAGCAAACTCATCAATAACAATAAATAAATGTGGTAAAGGTTCTTTTTCACGCCAGCTTGTTTCATAATATTCATCTAGATGCTGAACATTTCCAGCCTGAATGAATAATTTTTGTCTACGCTCTAATTCTGCCTTTAATGAAATTCTGGCACGCTCAATTAAATTTGGATCTTCTAAGTTCGTAATAGATGCAATAATATGTGGTAATCCCGCAAATGTGTTTGACATTCCACCACCTTTATAGTCGATAAGCATAAATGCCATCTCATGAGGATGATAGGTTGCCGCTAAGGCGGCTATTATAGACTGAATTACTTCACTTTTTCCTGATCCAGTTGTACCAGCCATTAGACCGTGCGGACCATGCCCTTTTTTCTCTATTTTATCGTGAATATTTAGAAAAACAGGTTTACTTCCTTCTCTTACACCAATTGGAACCGGCAATGAAGTCGGATATCGATTTCCTTTCCATCTCTCTAATACTTGTAACTCTTCCATATTTTTAGCTTGAAACAAGTCTAAAAATGTTAATACTTTCGGAATGTTTGCTGCTGTAGAACTTTTCATTCGAATTGGAGCAATGCTTCGCGCTCCTAGTTCACATCGTTCGAATGAAAGTCGATCTACTTTAAAACTAGCACGCGTTGTCCCACTATTTTCAGCTGAACTTGAAAACGTTTCTACTAACTCACCGTTTTCTCCATTTAAACTTATTACAAGATCACATTCCATCGGTAACCGTTCCTTTTGTTCCGCAAAAATAAATGTAGAAGCTCCTACACTTTCACCTTCTCTAAGTAACATTGGAGTTAAAGGATCATCTTCTAAAAATTCTCTCGCTGATAAGAAAAAGACATACATCGGAATTAAAGGAACTTTTGCATCCGCTTGTGCAGAAGAATTATAGATTCTACGCATGTTAAGTGGGGTAAATAGTACTTCAGCTAGTTTCTGTGCATCTTGTTGATTTTCAGATAAAAAGCGCATACTTCTCTGTTCATCCCATACGTGAGGAAGCCACCTCATCCAATCCCACTGCTTTTTCTCTTTCTCATGATAAAATGCTGCTATTTTCACTTCATTTGGTGCATGATGCGTCATAATTTGCGTCGTTACAATTCGAATAAAGTTTAGTCTATCTTCTTTATTTCCAACTACACCAATTACATCGTTTTTTTTCAAAGAAATGGAAATGTGTCCATTTGGTATCATATTGAAATCCCTTTTGACATTTTGCGCTTCTGTAACTAATGGATTTTCTTCATAACCTTTCTGTTCGGGCACCTTCAATTCTACAAGAAATGGTCTTTCTCCTGTACCAATACGAATATCTAAAAAGTCTGGACTTTCAGGTGTTCTCTCCCATAAATTACTTTCCCGATTTTCAATTCTTTGTACACTTTTTAAGGGGCTTGGGTTTTGTGTAATTAAATATTTTGCTTGTTCAACCTTTAACGTATCTAATTCCACTCGATGCTTTTGAATTTGCTCTAAATATCTTGTTTGTAATTGTTCAACCATTTGACGATGTTCTTTCTTTTTACGGAAATGCCCCATCGTTGTAATTATATATGATCCCAACATCGGAATACTTGAAACCATCATTAATGGCATATAACTTGAATTCATCTTCATAAATTTCATCATTACAAAATATAATACCAATGTTAAAACCGTCATCATGGCAGGCAGTAACATTGTTTCAATTGAAAACTTCGGCTCCTCCGGTATATTCGGTGGATCATGAATAATAACATCCCCTGTCGGTATATCTACTTTCACACGCGGAGAGCGTTGAAAATACGGTGATTTTTGCACAAAACATTTCTCCTTCCCCATCCCAAAACTATTACTCAATGATTTTCCATACATAATCTTCTTCACTAGAAGACATATTTTGTTTAACAGGTTCATTATAAACTTCTTCTGCTGGCATCATTTCAAAAGAAGGGATAATTGCTCCTTTTTTATGTAGCATTACATATTGTCCATCCCACACATCATTATCGCGCAACGTTTCATCATTTCGAATAGAATGCCACTCTTCTTTATCTTTTGCCACTCTAATTTCATAGATCCCGCTTAATGCTTCATCTATTTTTTCATGATATAAAATCGCTTCAATAATTTGCACCACTTTTACGTCATTTGGAATTGCAATATCAATTTCTTCATTTGACTGTTTTATGTATGTCACAATAATCTCTTCCACGTTTATTCACCTTTTTTCCATCATGTTTGTTACCAAGAAACATCTAAAAATGAAATATCATCGCTTGTCGGAGAGTTCTGTGCCCTCTCAATTTCTTTTAATACGTCCTCAAAGTTATACTGCTTAAGTGACACAAGTCCGTCTGAGTGAATAACTATCCGATTAGCTTCTTGTCTAGATAATACCTTTGAAAAAACCGCCAATTCCCCACCAATAATGCCTCGCTGTGTAGACCATCTTTTCTCTATATTTCTCTTAAACTTCATTACATTCGAACAATTCTCCTTATCTTGAAACAATTGTACAAACGAATCGCCATGTGTAACTATCGTTATTTGTACTTTATCTTGATTTGGAATGAGTTCTATTTTCCCGCCAATAAACATCGTTTCACTACCTTTTTTTCGCTTTTCTTCCAAAACATCGCGTAGTAACCACGGTGTTTCTTCTGGCAATCGAAATGCACTCACTTCCTCTGAAGCTTCTTCTATCCAATTATTTAACTGTTCATTTAATAATGTAGCAATATCCAGTCCACTTTCTTGACATGTATCAAACAAGTTTACTAACTTCATACCAAGAAATTCCGCAGCAATTTCACCATGAAAAGATAGCCCTACACCATCACATAAGGCAAATATGAAACTAGTTCCATTATCTAGTAATACTAGAAAGTCTTGTCCACTCTCATTTAAATCCTGCGTTTCTTTTGCTCTTACATAACTATATCTATAAGTAAAATGTTTCGTTTCCTTTTCTTGCAATACCGTTTCTTCCTTTTGTGATAGGATATATTTCACCTTACTCTCTCCTCCTATCGAACCGGCGTTGCAGCAGACATTTGAAATCCAAGTGATACTAAGTCAGCATTTGTCCCAGGAAACATCATCACAGCACCATCAGTAATATGAAACCCATGTTCCGTCATCATCTCACGATAGCTTTGAGGTATAGGCGATGAAAGTCTTTGCAACTTTGCACCATATTCATCTGTAATCACTGTATTTGGCATAATCCCTTCCCACTTCTTTATATTAGAAATTTGTTCTTGCATAATTTCATCTGAAATAAAAATATTTTCAATTAGTACGTTTCCATCAGGTACAGACATATTCATAATTCTTCGTACAATTAATTCTGGATCTTCACCAGTTGATGCTCCATCTGTCATATGACAAACAACAGGAGCTGGCCCATCTTGTAAATTTGGTAATTCCTTTTGCAATAACTTCTCCACTACAGAGAAAGCTTTTGCTGTATCAGTTAAACGATGCGTTTGAATTTTTTCTAATGGGCGCAGTCTTGCTACCTCGTCTATTGTTTTCACACCACCCAATAAATCAAAAACATGATCACTATAGGCTAAAATAGATAACTTATACCTTGGAAGCAGGCGACTACCTTTTGTTGAACGAAATACCATTTGGCGAATTGCTAAAGAAAGAGCATCCGTCACAATATCAATTCTTCTTTTTTCTTCTCCACCTGCATCCATCATTTGGTTCATTGATGCGCTTACATCAAGAAGATAAATTATATAAGCTGGTGTTTGTTGTGTTGCTTGAGTTTGATATAACATGTTTCATACCCTTCCATACATTATTATATGAATCTTTTTTATATTCATATTTCATTATAACTTATGAATTTTCTTTTTCTCAATTCATTATAAAATGTTCTTAATATAATTTACATATTTTCACACAAAAAATTATTTCTTTTAACATGTGTTGAAAGGAATAACCCCCTTCTATACTATAGAAGAGGGTTATTCTTACGGTATAAGACGCGTACAATCTCTCGGAAAAGCACTCGCCTCTCGTACATTTATTAATTCTAATAGTTTATATACAATCCTTTCTAACCCAATTCCGAAACCTCCATGCGGGGGACAACCGTATCGGAATGTATTTAAATAAGATTGAAATTTCTCTGGGTGTAATCCTTTTTCTTTAAACGAAGCGAGTAACATTTCATAATTATGAATTCGCTGTGCCCCTGACGTTATTTCTAACCCTTTATATAATAAGTCGAATGAATCAGTAATAGCTGGATTCTCTTTATTTTGCATCGTATACATCGGTCTCGCTTCTTTCGGATAATGTGTAATGAAAACAAATTCACTATTATATGTTTCCTTTACATATCTCCCTAGTAACTTTTCACCTTCTGTATCTAAATCCCCTACAGGAGATTCTTTACGATACTTACTTTTCAAAATTTCTTGTGCTTCTAACAATGTAATTTTAGGTATTTCAGTAATAACAGGTACTTCTATTTGTAATAGTTGTAGTTCTATTTCACATTTTTTTGCTACTTGTTGAAACATATATTGTAAAACATCCGTTTCTAGTTGCATCACTTCATAAAAATCATGAATAAATCCAAGTTCTACATCTAACGATATATATTCATTCAAATGACGGGAAGAATTATGATGTTCCGCTCTATAAACAGGTGCAATTTCAAAAACACGTTCTAGTCCCCCAGCCACCATCATTTGCTTATAGAACTGTGGTGATTGTGCTAAATAAGCTTCTTTTTGGAAGTATGGAAGTTTAAAAACATTTGCTCCTCCTTCTGCCCCTTGCGAAACAATTTTCGGCGTAAAGATCCGTGTGAAATCGTTCTCTATAAGAAATTCACTAAAGCTCTGAACGAGTGTAGATTTCACTTTAAAAATCGCTGCGGTTCGCTCATGTCTTAATGAGAGTACCCGCTCATTAAGTAGTTGATCTAAGCCAACTTGTAACTTCTTTTTGTTTATTTCAAATGGAAGTGGTTCTGCACCGTTTATTACTTTCACTTCATGAGCAAGTACTTCAACACCCAATTCTGTTTTCGATGTCTCGACTATTTCACCAATTACGTGGACGACACTTTCTACATCAACTTTATATCCAGCCAATTCATTTTCTAATACACATTGAATTACTCCTGTTCTGTCCCGTAATAATAAAAAACTAACATTTCCAAGATGACGAATCTTTTTTACCCATCCTTGAAGTAATACAACATTCCCGCTTTGCTTTGTACATTCTTTTGTGAGTGAACGCTTCATTATTGAATCCATTATTTTTCCCTCCAGTAATTTTATATTTATTTACGTTATTGTTGTCATCGTCATCATCCACGGTCACTCACCCCCTTTCAAAGAATACAAAAATCCGCCCCTATAAATAGGGACGGATTTTTTCCGCGGTACCACCCAAATTGTCATACTGACCATCTTAGCCCTGATAACGGTAGGTACCGTTTGCTTTTACTAATAATCACGTTCAAAGCAACACTCACAGGTGTCTTTCCATCATGCGGTATCGCAACCTTTTCAGCAACCGATTGCTCTCTGTAGACCTTTGCATCATGTACTTTTCCTGATCATCACTTTTTTATATTTACAGAGTATTCTATCTCTTTACTTTATAAAACGCAAGCCTTTTTAAATATATTTTCATTTTTCATATCCAATTTTGTACAATCTCCTCTAAAGCCATTCCACGTGAGCCTTTTAATAATACGATGTCATTTTCCGTTATAACTTTTAATACTTCCTCTGCAATCTTGGTCTTATTATTAAATGACTGTACTTTTTCTGTATCATATTTCTTTCTCGCTTCTTCCGCTACAATTTCAGCTAACTCTCCATAAGTGAATACATATTGAATACTCTCTTGATTGAGCATTTTACCAATTTCTCTATGATATGTTTCAGCATTCTTCCCTAACTCCAACATATCCCCAATTACTATCATTTTTTTCTTATAGGCATTTAATGTCTGTAACGT
This sequence comes from Bacillus cereus group sp. BfR-BA-01379, assembly GCF_022663605.1. Taxonomy (NCBI): domain Bacteria; kingdom Bacillati; phylum Bacillota; class Bacilli; order Caryophanales; family Bacillaceae; genus Bacillus; species Bacillus cereus group sp. BfR-BA-01379. Next base: position 36,748 of record NZ_JAKUFT010000040.1, on the reverse strand, counting down.
TTCAATTGCAGCCTTCATTGAAGAGGGACTAGCATTCCACGCATCGTCAATAATTGTAAAACCTGTTTTGGCAGTTAAAAATTGAAAGCGCATATGAGTAATATTTACTTGCCGCAATGCTTCCTGTATTTTTTCTGTAGGGACATTATAATATTGACCTACTGCGATTCCGACGATCGTATTTAAAATATTATGTTTTCCATATAAGGGAACATCGTACTGTATTTTTGAATCATTTACTTTAAAATGAACACCATATTCATCTAATCTCACGTTTGTTGGAAACAAATCATTTGTATACTTTTCACCAAATGCCTTACAATTTATTCTTGGTAGATTCTTATTTTGCAAAAGCAATGGTTCATCACCATTATATAAAAACAAAGCATTTTCTTTTAACCCATCAATAATTTCTAATTTAGCGTTCGCAATCTCTTCTTTTGATCCAAGCGTTTCTAAATGTGATTGTCCAATCATAGTAATGATCGCTACATCTGGCTGTGCTATTTTTGATAAGTTTCGAATTTGTCCTTTTTCACTCATTCCCATTTCAAGTATTAAAAACTCTGTATCTCGTTTCATTTCTAAAATTGTTAACGGCAAACCGATTTGACTATTTAAATTCCCCTTTGTTTTATGCACACGATAAGTTGTACTTAAAATCGTGTTTACAATATCTTTTACCGTTGTCTTGCCATTACTCCCTGTAATTCCAATCACTTTTACATTTAGCTCTTCTCGGTAAAATTGTGCCAATTGTTGCAAAGCAAGCAAAGTGTCCTCTACAAATATAACTGGCATTCCTTTTGGCGGAGTACCGTGAGACTTTTTCCATAAGGAAGCGACAGCTCCATTATCCATTGCCTCCTTCACATAATCATGTCCATCTTTCACCCTAATGATTGGAACAAATACATTTCCTTCTTTAATGCTTTTGGAATCTATGCAGACACCATGTATCTCTATTTGATGAAACGATTCTTGTAACCCTTCGCCACCTACTACCTCTTCAAGTTTTTTCAAATTCATCTGAATCAAAAGCATCACCTTTTTCCATTTTATTACATAATAACTGTTTTGTTTACGCATATTAATAAAGTGAAACTTTAATCAGCCCTCACCAATCGGGCTTTTACGGGAAGCCCCCCACCTAACTTCTTTGCTTTCCCTGAATTTTGAGGTGGAGGGTCTGACTGTCCGGCAAATAGCGGGATAAAAACTTTGTAGCGAGGTGTTCTTATGAAAAAAGCAATTAGTTTCTTTCTTCTTTTGTTATGTCTAATTGTAGTGAATGAAACGTACGCCTATTCACCAAAAGCTTTACCAATCTCCCAAAACTCTGATCAATGGCAAGTGAATATCGATGAACCGAAGAACATAGATAAAAATATGCTTCAAGCTAAAAAAGATGAATTTAATACATATCAATTTTCAGTAAAAAATGTTGGAAACAGTGAAGTATATAACGTACAAGTCGAAGTATTCCGCAACGCGCCAAAAACAAAAACGAAATATGAACTCTTTTCCCTAAAGGAAAGTCGTTTAGCAAGTGGAAAAACTGGATTTAGACATGCTAATTTTCCAGTTGCTACAAAAGCAGATGTAGTTGATGTAATCATTACTTGGCAAGAACACCCTTTCCGCTCCATGAGAAACGGTCAAAAAGTTGAGTCTAGAAAATTTAAAGAGCATTTTGTTTTTAAAGACGAGAAAAAATAAACGAATGCAGCTAAATTCACACTACCATTCATGTAGCTACCTTTACTAGTACCAGTCCATAAGCAAATTAAAAAGTCGTGGCTTATAAATGCCACGACTTTTTATATTAATTCGTACTAATTCCTCTTGCTGCCCAAATACGATCGATATCAGCAGCATGTTGTCCGCCATATAAAAGAGCATCCGCTTGCTTAATCGCTTTTGCTCCATCACTGAATTTAGAGTTTGGTGTTAATGACCAGTGTGATTGTAAAATGATTTTTGTTGCTACATCACGGCCAAAAGCTTGTGCCATTTCGTATTGACCTTGAGCCCAAATTTCACCATCATCATGCACTTCATTCGTTATATCTTTCGGATATACTTTATTCGTATCTAATCGTCGTAAGCATGTTGGATCTGAACTAGAATAAGCTGTCGCATCCCATTCTCCAACACATGCTTTACCATATCCAGTAGTTGATACTGCATCTTCATATGTAGCACCTAAGAAGTCGCCAAATCCTTCTCCCATCGCTCCACCTTCTGCTGAACTACCAAAGCCAGGAACTTGGTTATCTTGAATCGAATGCCCATACTCATGTGCGATAATACCAGCATCTTCTGCATCATCAACACCTCCAGTACCGAAAGTTAAAGCTTTTGTTGATGGAGAATAGAATGAGTTATCATCAGTTGTACCATTAACATTCACTTTTATCGAACGGTTATTAATATTTTTAAAACCTAACCCTTGAATGTAACGCTGTAATGTATCGATATGATAATACGACATCACATCTTCAAAGCTATCATTTGCGCGTGTGTAGTTAAATTGTAAATTCGTAGATTTTGTTTTCGCCTTTGAAGAAATCGTTACATACTCTCCAATTAAAAATCCTGTTCCATCTAAACCTTTTAACGTAACAGTCTTCAATTGGTTCGTTAGCGCCGTTGAATCTGCATCGTTATTATCTTTTAAACCTACTTTACTACCACTAGATACGACCGGATTAGGTAAAAATACTTTTCCTGACCCTTCTGCTTTTCGGTTTATATCAACCTTTTTAATTAACTTTCCATTTTCTGCATCAATAAATGTTTCCCATGCACCAAATGGATTATTAGAATGGACTACAACTTTATATACTGGACGAGCAATTCCTGCTTCAACAATATATCCGAACTCTTTATCTGTAGGCGCCCATAAATTTTGCTCACTTGCTTCTCCAACATACGCCATTGATTTTTGTATTGCATCTTTTTCACTAATTTTTGTCGTTACTTCCTTCACACCATTGACCGATTGATAATCAGAAACAGCAAGTACTCCCTTTCCCTCTCCGTTAAGTGTAACTGTAATTTGTTTTGAAAATACAGGCGCACCATTCACAACTTGTTGGAACCTAACATATGAAGCTACTGACGTTTCTGTTGTAGAAATATATTGCAAGTCTGAGAGGTCAGCTTTCAATCCATACTGCGCAGCATTTTCTTTTAAATATTCAGTTGCTTTTTTCTGCGGTGAATAAGCTTCTAGCTTTACTTGCTGTTGTTTTTCCAATGCCGAAACCGTAGAAATCGTCCCCATTACTAATGGCACAGTCATTGCCATTGCCACCATTTTTTTATTAAACATAGAACCACTCCCCCTAATAAAGTAGCTCAACCTTATCCCATTACCACTAGGCAATCATTCCCCACAAAATGGGGGGATAAAAATTGAATCTACGAGTAATTCTCTATAAACAATTCTATTACCTTTCCATTTAGGGTGAGTGAAATTTTCTCAATATTTATGTGTAAAGTAAAAACAATACTTTAGAAAGAAATTTCTAAATCCATTCCTTCCCTTCCCCCCGAAACTTTTCATATTACTGTGTAAAAAAATAGGCCATTTTTTACCTAACGGTAGGTTGAAAAAAACACTTATGAATGATACGATGTTAATAACCTTTTTTTAGGAGGAACTATATGAGTAAAAGTGAAGAAACACTCTCTTCAATAATGGAAGCAAGTTATCGCCTTTTTGCTACGTACGGTATTGCTAAAACAACTTATACGATGATTGGTGAGGAGGTTGGTATCGCAAAACCATCTATATATTACTACTTTAAGTCTAAAGATGCCTTAATTGAATGTATTTTTACAGAATTATGTAAAGCGATGCAGTTCTCTTCGTATTTTCATACAGAAGAATTTACGAAACCAAATTTTATTGAAAAATGCACTGCAATTGGTCTTAAAATAATTGATGAACAGCGAAACGACCCTTATTTTAATCGTGTGTTGCAAGAGTATGTATTACTATCTTCCAGAAACAATATGTACAAAGATCGATTACTAACTGTGCAAACAGAATATTTACATGGATTTGAAGTACTCCTTACAAAAGCAAATGAACTTCAATTAATTGAAAATAAAAATCTAGTTTCAAAATCTCATATGTTAGCATTAGTGCTTGATAATATCGGAAATTTTATGATGATTGATGCAAAGATAGATTATAAGCAAATTTGGATTGAAGCTGTAAATAGCATTTTTGAAAGAAGGGATTGAAGTGAATACAAAAAAGCGCATTATCGGCTTAGATTTTGCTAGAGCTTTGGCGATGTTTGGTATGCTACTTGTCAATTTCATGGTGATAACAGGTGCAGAAGGAAATGGTCCCCCTTTTTTAATAACCATCATGTCAATATTTGAAGGTAGAGCTTCTGCTTTGTTTGTTATACTTGCAGGCATCGGTATAACTTTAATGACTAGGTCAGCCGTTGCTAGCAATGAACAAATAAAAATTTCTAGTAGTCGAAAGACCATATGGAAACGATCACTATTCTTATTTATTTTAGGATTACTACTATATGTAATGGAGTGGACTGGGGATATATTACACTACTACGGTGTTTACCTTTTCGTCGCTGCATTCCTTATTACCGTACGCAAAAAAGTATTACTATTGCTATCTATTATTATCCTACTCATCGCACAATCTCTTCAGCTTACTTTTAATACTTTCGAGGGCTGGGGAGGTCCAACTCCATTTATAAATTATGTAGACTTCTGGACAATAAAGGGTTTTCTTCGCAACTTATTCTTTAATGGGTATCACCCAATTTTTCCTTGGTTCTCGTTCTTCTTAATCGGTATGATAATTGGCAGGTTAGATCTTCATAATAAGAAAATTAAAGAAAGATTACTCTTACTCGGTATTACAATCACAATATTGACAGAACTTTTATCAAAAGGACTTACACACTTTTTTATTCCATACATCAGCAAAGAGGTCGCCACATTTTTATTTAATACAGGACCCATCTTACCAAACATTTTATATATTTTATCTGCTACAGGATCCGCAATTACTATATTAATCATTTGCCTCAATATCGCTGAAAAATATAGAAACACTTGGTTTGTCACTTCCATTGTACAAACAGGACAATTAACGTTAACTCATTATGTCAGTCATGTATTTATCGGTATTGGGACATTAATTCTATTAAATAGAATGGAACATCAATCACTACTATTCGTTTTATTATTTGCTACTGCATTTTTCATTTTCAGCATTGTAATTAGTGTGTTATGGAGAAAGAAATTTTCTAGAGGACCTATCGAATGGATTATGAGGAAATTAGCTAGTTAATTTACCTCCATACGAAAAAGGAAGTTGGAATGATTCCAACTTCCTTTTTTCTTTAATGAGCCGCGCTTAATTTAATTCGAACTTTCGCTTCACCTAAAGATAGTTCATCGTCTTCATTCGTTAAGTGATCAAATGTAAATTGCTTAACGAGTAAATTTTCTTCCAATAAATCTTTATGGTTCGTTAATGTGCGTTGTAGTTCTTCCTCTGTATCAAGAATAACATCTACTCGTAAATTAACCGGTAAATTCAACTGTTTACGATATTCTTGAACTGCTCGAATGAATTCACGCGCTACTCCTTCTTGTAACAATTCTTCCGTTACATTCGTATCTAACATAACTGTATATTGTCCGTTAGTCGTATTAGAAAATCCTGATTTTGCAACTTTCTCAACTAACACATCTTCATCAGTTACAACTACTTCTTCTCCTGGTGTTGCTTCGTAAACTGCTCTTCCAGTTGATACAAAGTTTTGTACTTCTTCTTGTGATAATTGTTTTAGCCAACCATTCACTGCGTTCACATTTTTACCAAACTTCGGCCCAGCTGTTTTAAAGTTAAGCTTTAATTGATAGGACGTATATTTCGTTTCATCGAGTTCAACATGGAACGCTTTTACATTTAACTCATCCATGACGATATCACGATAAGATTCCCAATCCATATCATTCTCGTTATGCTCAAGTAATACAAGTTCTGCTAGCGGCTGTTTTACTTTTAAAGAATGCTGATTACGGTTACTTCTTCCAAGTTCAACAACTTGTAAAACAGCATCCATTTCTGCTTCTAATTTCGGCTGAAGTAGTGATTCATTCACAACTGGATAATCCTCTAAATGAACGCTACTTCCAGTTAAATTTAAATGAATATCTTCAGCGACAAACGGTGTAAATGGTGCAATTAATTTACTAATTGTCACAAGTACTTCATAAAGTGTCTCATACGCAGCTGCTTTTTCAGCACTCATACCAGACTCCCAGAAACGATTACGTGATCGTCTTACGTACCAGTTACTTACTTCATCTACAAGTGCCGCGATTTCACGAGCTGCATTCGTAAATTGATAATCATCAAGTGCTGTTCTCACTTTTTTTGTTGTGCTATGCAATCTTGATAATACCCATTCATCCAATTTCGTCCGCTTTACATCATACGTTTCTTTCGGATTATACTCATCTAAATTTGCATATAAAACGTAGAAACTATACACATTGACTAATGTATCTACAAATTTAGATTTTGCTTCCAGTACTGTTCTTTCAGAAAAACGCTTCGCATTCCACGGAGCACTATCAACAAGTAGCGCCCATCTTAAAGCATCTGCACCAAACTGATTGACTAAATCAACTGGATCTAGTGCATTCCCTTTACTCTTAGACATTTTCTGTCCTTCTTCATCTAGAACATGCCCTAGTGATAGCACTCGTTTATACGGTACTTTTCCTGTATATAGTGCTGATACTGCTAATAAACTATAAAACCAGCCGCGTGTTTGATCAATACCTTCTGCAATTACATCTGCTGGAAACTGTTCTTCAAATAACTCTTTATTTTCAAATGGATAATGATATTGCGCAAATGGCATGGAACCACTATCAAACCAAACATCAATTACTTCTGGTGTACGATTCATTGTACTTCCGCATTTTTCGCAGCATACTTGCACTTCATCTACATATGGCTTATGCAATTCTAAATCTTCCGGTGTTTCTTTCGTACTATGCTTTCTTAAATCAGCAATGCTTTTCGGTGCGAATTGATGATCGCAACTTTCACATTCCCATACGTTTAATGGTGTTCCCCAATATCTATTACGGCTAATATTCCAGTCCACCATATTTTCTAAAAACTTACCAAAGCGTCCATGTTTCATATGATCTGGATACCAAGTAACAGAATCGTTATTTTGTAAAAATGTATCTTTAATTGCAGTTGTTCGGATTAACCAACTCTCTCCTGCATAATAAAGAAGTGGTGAATCACAGCGCCAGCAATGTGGGTAGCTATGTTCATACTTTTCTTTATGATATAGTAAACCTTCCTTCGCTAAATAACGAACGATATCCACGTCACAATCTTTTACAAACTTGCCTTTCAAAAATGGTACTGCTTCTGTATACTCACCTTTCTCATCTACAACGTGTAAGAATGACAATCCTGCACTTTGAACGACTCTATAATCGTCCTCCCCATATGCTGGAGCGATATGAACAAGTCCTGTACCACTATCTGCCGTGACAAAATCTGCTGCGATAACGTGGTAGCCATTTGTAACTTCTTTCATTGGAAATGGCGGCATATACGATGCGTTTACTAATTCTTCACCTTTATGAACAGATAATACTTCATAGTTTTCTTTTAATACATCTTGTACACGTTCTTTCGCAACAATGTATACATGACCTTCTTGTTTCGCTTTCACGTATTCCATATTTGGATGTACAGCGAGCGCAACATTTGCTGGAAGTGTCCAAGGTGTCGTTGTCCAACCTAGGAAATACTCATTTTCACTATCTTTCACTTTAAACTTAACTGTTGCACTTAAATCTTTTACTGTTTTATAGCCTTGTGCAACCTCATGTGAACTTAGTGAAGTTTGACAACTTGGACAATATGGTGAAACTCTATGTCCCTTATACAATAAGCCTTTTTCATGAATCGTTCCTAAAATATGCCATACACTTTCGATATATGGATTCTCTAACGTAACGTATGGATCATCCATATCTACCCAATAACCGATGCTTTCAGTGAATTCACGCCACTGCTTCTCATATGTGAATACACTCTCTTTACACTTCTGAATAAATGGCTCAATTCCATACTCTTCGATTTCATGCTTACCAGAAATACCGAGTTGCTTCTCAACACCTAATTCTACAGGTAAACCGTGTGTATCCCATCCCGCTTTTCTTAACACTTTATAACCAGCCATCGTTTTATATCTTGCTACTACATCTTTAATTGTCCGTCCAAGTGCATGACCTACATGCGGTAATCCATTCGCAGTTGGTGGTCCTTCATAAAACACAAAAGATTGTGCGCCTTCTCGATTCTGAATTGATTGCTCGAAAATACTTTGCTCGTTCCACTGCTTACGAATACGTGTTTCTCTCCCTACAGCTGACTCTTTTACATCTACTTTCTTCATCTACAATCACTCCTTTGAATGTTTTAAAGCACACAAAAAACCCGTCCCTATAAAGTAGGGACGGGTTTACCCGCGTTACCACCCTAATTCTATTAGCTCTTCACTAATAGCACTTAGCAACGTACTGTCATACGTGTTCTTTGTAACGGTAGACATCCGTCCGGGCTTACTTATTTTCAGCCTCGGCTCCTCGGAGATGATTTTCAAATAATGTCTGCACACCGGCTTTCAGCAACATACCGGCTCTCTGGGGAACAGTACACTATTTTACTCTTTCTCGTCTTCAGATTTGTATACTTTGTTAAAAGCTATTTTATGCCATTAGGGAATGAATTGTCAACTAATTCAAAATATATTTTTATTTATGCCCTTTTTCGCGATTGTTATACAATTACTTTTCAAATTCTCGTATTCCAGCTAAATCTTCATCTTCTTCAATAAGCTCAGCAAAGAATCCTGATTCATCCTCACAAAGAACAATTTCAAGCTCTTCCTTCGCCTCTTCAATTCTGTTTAACTGTGCTAAATAACAAGCACGATCGTATCTTGCTAACAAATCACTTGCATCAATTGTTAATACATCATTTGTTATTTTTTCTGCCTTTCGTGTTTGGCCGGCACCATGATATGAAGACGCTAAAGAAAGAAGAATTGCTGTTTCATTTGGATGATGTATAGAAGCATTTTCTAATATATGAATCGCCTCTTCAAACCTTTCTTGACTTTGATACATTTCTCCTAAAGCAAGAAACGCTCTATTTACAAACGGTGTTTGCTCCGTTAATTGTAAGGTAATCTTTTCTGCTTTTCTTTCTTCCCCTATTTTAAAGAATACTTGTGCTTGTAAAAGAAGCGTATCATAATCATCTGGTAACTCTCGAACCATTTGCTTCGTTACTTCCGAAGCATCCCGTAACATATCTTCTTCCTCACACTCTATGAAAAGATTTACAAGTTGCTTCGCTACATCGTAATCCCATTTATTTTCTAACGATGTTTGCAATACATCTATCGCCTCTTTATACATCGCCACATTTTCGTAAAACAGTGCAAATCGCTGCGCTGCCATACTATTTTTCGGATTTAATTTTAATGAGATTTCATATAAATCAATGATTGTAGTAATAATCGAAATTTCTTTCGCACGGTTTTTCATACGATAAAAAGCTCTCGTAATTATGGATTTCTTCGGCTGTTCATTTTGTTGACGTTCAATCCATCTTTCCGTCACCGCAGATGCAGCATACATAAATACCATACTTCTTTCTGCCTTTTTCACTTTTAATGTATGCAGAAAATCTCGTATGTTAGACAATTTCTTATGTTGTTCTATCACTTTTACGTATACCTCAAATATACGTTCATTATTTACATCTTTTTGTATCACTTTCATTGCAATCTCAATTGCTTTTTCATTTCTATTTTTCACTAACACTTTTGCATAATGATATAGAACTTCTGTATGCTCACCGTCTAATTGTAGCGCGTATTCAATCCATGCCTGTTCTTTATCTATTTCATCCATCGCTCCATACACATATGCAATCGCATCTAATCGCCATATTTCAGGTACTTCGTCCGCTAATTGTTCTAGTTCAGTCAGCAATTCTTCCTGAAGATTCATTTCTACTGAAAGCTGTGCCAAATATTCCATGTTAATATGTAACGGCTCTTCTTTCATCGCCTGAACCATATGACTTTGTTCTTTAGTACGGTTTTCTTCTTTTTCGTATATTTCTGCAAGCTGTAAATGTACACCTACGAAATTCTCATCAAGCTCTAAACAGGTTTCATACGCTTGTTTCGCTTCTGTCAATTGCCCTAATGCCATAAGTGTTTCACCAATTCGGTAATACGGTAATGCTGTTTCCTTTTGTTCTATCGCCCTTTTATATCTTTTCATCGCTTGGCCGTACTGACCAATAGATTCATATAAAATACCTATATAACAACCGTATTCACTTACTTCATTTCTTTCTTTGTGTAATGTTCTTAAGAATGCTATTCCTCGTTGTACAAATACCGTTCCTTTAATTCGATTCACATATTCATCTAATGTACTTGCTACATTATATTCGCTCTGCTTTATACCATTCTCTAACTTGGACAATGCTACTTTAAATCCTTCTTCATTTCCACCAAGTTCAACCTCAGCATCCCATAAAACCATTCCCGCATTCATAAGAAAATCTTGGCTCTTTTCAATTTGCTTTTCAATACCGAGTATATATTCTTTAGCTTCCTTGTATTGTTCTCTTGCCATATAAACTTGCGTAATTCCAAAGTGAGAATAAACATCATCATAATTTTCTTCTAAAGCACGAGTATACAATGTTTCCGCTTCTTCCAGGCTATCATTTTGAAAATGATAGTCACCGAGTTTTACGTATAGAGGTGCCTTATCGTCACAATTCTTAATACCTTTTAATAAAATTTCTTTCGTACGTTCCTCATCCTTCAAATCAGATTCGTATATTTCCGAAAGTTTCGTATAAATGTAAGGTGCATTACTATCCAAGTGAATCGCTATTTTAAGCCCTTTAATCGCTAAATGTAATTTTCCTAGATGATGCGCACATCTCGCTCGCTCATACCATACATGTGCCTCATTTTTATACTCTTTTAACAGATCATTAAAAATTCCATACGCTTCTTCATATCGTTCTAAATCTATTAATATTAATCCGTGATTCGTTAAAGTGAATCGTTCTGGACTACGTTCTAAAGCAACTTGAGAAAACTGCAACGCCTTTTCAGATTGGTCGATATACATATATGATAAAGCGAGAAAACTCCAAGCAATCGGCTGATCTGCGTCTAATTGTAACGAGGAACGAAAACTTGAAATCGCTTCTATATAACTTTCCTGTTCAAATGCATATCTTCCGTTTATTAGATGATATAAAGCACGATTATTTTTCTTCTCGACACTTGTAAGCATTTGCCCCGCTTTTTCTAATTCTTGAAGGCGAATAAAACACTGTGCACCATGCAATTTAACAAAATCTGAGTTTGGAAACTTCTCCATTAACTTTTCAATACAACTTATAATAAACTCATTATCTACTTCAACATCTAAATGCTTAACCGTATATAACCACGTATTCGGATTATCACTCGTCTCTTTTAAAAATTGTACTAAGTTATGAATCCCCTCTTTATCATGTTCATCTAAATGGTCCGTAAGAGAAAAAATAGACTTAAAATAATGATTTTCTTCTTCATTTAAAAATGCTAGTTGCTCCTTCTTTTCTTTCGGAACAAACGTAATCGCTAAACCCCCTGTGTAACGATATTTTTCTTGTAACTTACTATATTCTACAATAACGGGTTCTATAAAGTTCGGATCTTGAACATAAAAAGCTTGTAACGTATCATCATACCCAGATAATACTTGCACATGTGAAGCATGCTCAATATCTATACTTAATAAAACAGGAATCCCTTCATCCAGCAGCCTCTTATAATTTTCTTCATTACCTTTAAAATAACGATATTCATAACCTAATTCTTCTAAATAAGAAACAGTATCTGAAAACTTCGAGCCTGTCATATCAAAAATAAACTCTGCTATTTCATCTTGTGTACGTTTTTCTCCCCATAACTGCAACATCATTTCTAAACTGGTCGGAACACAATAATTATCCTTTTGTACAATCGGAACTATCGGTAAATGAACCTTTTTGCCATCTGGATTTTTTTCTAAATTATGATATAAGGACTCTTTTAAACTTTTTTCTACTTTTAATAACTGTTGTAAATCTGCAAGTTTATTCATTTTGTAAAGCGCTTCTGCACGTAAATGAACAAAGTAAGTTTTATACGCATGATAAGGAAGCTGATTATTTATGTTATCTATTACCGCTAACATCTCTTCATACTTCCTTAAATCTAATAAATATTTCACCTTTTCAAAATGAAAATATGGTACTTGCGGGAACTTTACAATCGCATCATCAATGAGCTGTAATGCACGTTTTTGTTCTCCTTGATTCGCATATAACTGTGATAATAAATAGGTAGATAGCTCTTCACAATCTTTATGCTGCATGCCAGCTATAAATTGTTCTTCTGCTTTCTCCCATTCACCTGTATGCATATAGACGTAGCCCCATTTATCAAAAACGGCACGTGCACTGTACTCCTCTGCCTTTTGCATATACATTAGAGCTTCTTCATTTCGTTTCATTTCCAACAAACATCGTACTAACGTAAAATATGTTTTTGCTAAAAGATCAACTTCTATTTCTTCTTTATTTACCTCTTCTAATGAGTCTTTTAACAACTGTTCTACTTCAAGTATTTTCCGCTCATCAATTAACTCATCACAATATAAAGAGAGCGTTCTCATATTTGGGAATTTTTTATAGGCGTAGCGAATGAGGAATGAACTGTATTGGTGCATAAGCCCTTCATCAGTAAGGCGTATTAATATGTCAAACTCCTTATGTGAAGGAACACTAGCAAGCCAATTCTTCACATAAGATAAAGTATTCTTTTCTTTTATATATGAAATTTCATTATTTATTTCCTGTAACCCATCTATAAATCTCTTGTCTTTCAAACAAGCATCTAACTGCTTAAAATCTAGCATGTATTCACCTCGAATATTTATTTGCACTGCTACTTGCTTAGATTTTACACACCATATTGTAGGTATTCAACTAAAATCTCCTATAATGGATAGTATTATTTAATATTATTCTAATTTATAACAAAATATAGTAAAAATGATTGTTTTTCTCTGTATTTTGTTTGATTAAATGAAATAACGTAACATGAGGATCTTACCTATTGGAAGCTGGAATCAGTACATGCAATTATATCGGCGATTATACGGTGGATATCGACTTACTGACAAAAAGTGACAATCCTCAATAAATCGCTATCTTTCAACATCCTATGTCACCAAATGTAATTTTCATATTCGGAGCATATACTAAAGAAGAGTGCATTTGAAATGCTTTAAAAAATCGGAGTTCAGCTTCATATTGAGCTAGCGCATCATCATATGTTAATCCTCTAGTCATTAAACGATCTATAAATTGCTGCTTATCACCTGGATTCCCTGCAATCCCCTCTTCTTTTAATGAATAATACAAACTTTGTTTATCATTATGCTGCATATTAGAATCTAAAAAGTTCACTTTATCACTTACTCTACATTCAATATTTTTTACGCCTAGTTCACTTAAAAACATCGGTATTTTCATACCAATATTTCCATCTTTTCCGCTTCTCTGCATGTCACTTTCAAATAACTGCTGCAAAGCACCTAGCCTAATAATTTCCGATTGAGTCTCTCCATTTAAAAAGTATGAAGACATATTTGATATCCAGTGTGGTTCAAAACAGATTATTTTTCCGCCCTTTTTAATTGAATGCATCATTTTTTGTAGCATCATTTTTGGCGAACTCATATGTAATAAGAAAGCATGACAAATTGCTATATCGTATGTATCGTTCAATTCAATTTCTATAGCATCTCCCTCAAGAAATTCTGCCTCATACGGAAGTAAACGAAACAACTCTCTCGCTTCAGATAATAATGTTTCTCCACTATCAACGCCAGTATACTTTGATCCTTCTGGAAGTAATGGCATTAATACTAATCCTAAATAACCATATCCACAACCATAATCAACGATATGTACGGGCTTAGTAATCTTCCAAACTGTATTTACTAAAAAGCTTACATAATCGTCATTGTAATATAAATCTCTCGTGTTTTTTAAATATGTTAGTTTACTGTTCCAGTCGTACGTTTCCAAGTTTAACACCTCCTTTTTATATATGACATTACAATTCTCCATTTAATAAGGACATTCCTACACTTGAAACAATTCTAAAAAATTTAGATTTAACAAAATAAAACTTCTGCTTTCACATTTTCTATAAAAATAAATAGGCATACATATCTACTATGATACGTATACCTATTTATTTTACATCTCCTCAGGTGCCTCGACCCCAAGTAAACGTAATCCCTCTTTTAATACAACTGTCACAGCATACACTAATGCAAGTCTGCTGTCTTTCTCTTCTCTCTCTTCTAATATACGAACATTACCGTAATATTTATTAAACGATTGTGCTACATATAATACGTATTTCGAAATGATTGATGGCTCATTTTTATTGAAGGCAACTTCAATTACTTGTGGGAACTTATTCAGTAATTTTACGACACTCCAGCTATGATCATCTTTTAATGCAAACGTACACGTTTCAAATTCTACACTTTCTTTTCTTAAAATAGAGCAAGCACGTGCATGTGTGTACTGTACATACGGTCCTGTTTCACCTTCAAATTTCAGCATGTTTTCTAATGAGAATTCGATATTATGCATACGCTCGTTTTTTAAATCGTGGAAGATAACTGCGCCAGCGCCGACTTGCTTTGCTACTTCTTCTTTCTGTTTTAAGCTTGGATTTTTCTCTTCAATATTTTGTTTTGCAAGGTCTATTGCTTCCTCAAGTACTTCTTCAAGTAAAATAACTCTTCCTTTACGTGTCGACATTTTCTTACCGTCTTTTAAAATGAACCCAAACGGTACATGTTCCATGCCATCAACCCAATTGTAGCCAAGCTTTTTTAATACAGTGAAAAATTGATTGAAGTGTAAACTTTGTTCCGGGCCAACTACATAAAGTGCTTTATCAAATGCATATGTGTTTTGACGATATAACGCTGCCGTTAAGTCACGTGTTGCGTAAATCGTTGCACCATCGGATTTTCTAATTAAGCAAGGCGGCATTCCCTCTTCTTCTAAATTAACGACTAACGCGCCTTCTGACTCTTCAAGCAAATCATGTTCTTCTAAAATCCCAATAAAATCTTCCATTAAATTATTATAAAAAGCTTCTCCTTGAAAATTAGTAAATTCAACACCGAGAAGTTCATAAATACGAGAAAATTCTTTTAAGGATTCATGACGGAACCAATTCCAAAGCTCAACAGCTTCTTCATCACCTTCTTCTAATTTCTTAAACCAAGCACGCCCTTCTTCTTCTAGTTCTTCGTCGTCTTTTACCTCTTCATGGAATTGAACGTATAACTTAAATAATTCACGTATTGGATCCTCTTTAACTACTGCTTCATTTCCCCATTTTTTATAGGCGGTAATTAACTTTCCAAACTGCGTTCCCCAATCCCCAATATAATTAATTCCTACAACTTCATAACCACACTTTTCAGCAATATGTTTTAGTGAATTTCCAATCATTGTAGAACGTAAATGCCCCATTGAAAAAGGTTTCGCGATATTAGGAGAGGAATAATCGATAACTACAGTCTTTTCACAGCCAAAGTGATTTTGACCGTACTCTTCTTTCTCCGCTAAAATCGTTTTTAATACTTCATCACTTACAGTTTCACGATTAAAAAATACATTTACATAAGGACCAACAGCCTCTATTTTCGTAAAGAACGGATCATGTATTTTCTCTGCAACTTCCTTTGCGATAAGAGCTGGTGATTTTTTATATTGCTTCGCAAGTGAAAAACATGGAAATGCCGCATCTCCAAATTCATCTTGTTTCGGTGTTTCAATTAAATCTAAAATTTGCTTTTGCGTTAATTCATTCGTGAAAATATTGGATAAACTTTTTGCAAAATGCGTTTTATACTCCATACTACAACCTCCTTATTTTTTAAAACACAAAAAACTCGTCTCTAAAAAAGAGACGAGTTTAAACCCGTGGTACCACCCTTGTTGTTCATTACGAACCACTTTCCCGTTTATAACGAGGACAGGGGGCCTCGGCTTTCTCTACTATTCGTTCAAGAAGCATCTCCGAAGTGCGCTTCATCTTTTCCTTCCGCACTAGGCTCACACCATCCCTAGCTCGCTTTCCTTCTAAAAAAAGACTACTCTCTTCATCACAGACAGTATATTTAATTAATTATTGCTTATTATACATCTTTTCAAACAATTAGCAAGGGTCAATTACACCAAAGTGAAACTTAGCACTTTTTCTTTTGTATACGTGAAAATTATGTTTTTCAAATCTAGAACTACGGAAATGATCTTTCAAAACGACACGCTTTCTTGCCACACGCTTCGCTTCCGCAATTGTTTCGTCAGTAATATCATGATACAAAGCAAAGTGTTTTAATCCTTTTATTCCATCTGATTCTATCACAGTTTCTTCAAACATTGGATCAAGGTACACAACATCATAACTATTATCTTCACATTGTTTTAAAAATGCGAAATGCTCCGTTTGCTTCACATCGATTCGTTGCATTGCCTCATCAATTTCAGAAACAGATGAAGACCATGTTTTTAAACCATTTTCCATAATATAAGCCATATATTCATTGCCTTCAAGTCCCGTTACTTTTCCGCTTTCACCAACAATATAACTAGCTACAATACTATCTGATGCCATACCGAGCGTACAATCTAACACTGTCATTCCACTCTCTAATTGCGTGGCTTGTACAAACGGATCGTGTTCTCCGCGCATTAACCTTTTCACACGAAACATCGCTGAGTTTGGATGAAAGAAAAACGACTCTTCCGTTCCTCTTGGATAAATTGCTAATCGGTTTTTCCCTACAACAAGTATATCTTGCTTATACTGCTCATGTAGTTTATGTACTGGTATGTCATTACGTTTAACAAAAGAAACATTTAATTCTGCTGCTACCTTGTTTGCATAATCTGTCATTTCTTTGTTCGTTCTTCCTGCTGTTGTTACGATCATTTTTTCACCTCTATATAAAGAAAAGAGGGAGATTTACTCTCCCCCTTCTTTAGCAATTCTTTTCGAAAGCTTGTTCTAAGTTCGTAATAATTTCATCCATAGTTGCACCTTCAATTTCATGACGGTGAATGAAGTGAACAACTTCTTTTCCTTTTAACAATGCCATAGATGGTGAAGATGGAGGAATTTCTCCGAAGTATTCACGCATTTTTGCAGTAGCATCTTTATCTTGGCCTGCGAATACAGTTACAAGATGGTCAGGTTGTTTTTCAGCACGAACAACTGCTTGACCTGCTGATGGACGTGCTAAACCAGCTGCACAACCACAAACAGAGTTTACAACTACTAAAGTTGTACCTGCCGTGTTTTCCATAAATTCTGTTACAGCTTCTTCTGTAGTTAACTCTTCAAATCCAGAACGCACTAATTCTTGGCGCATTGGAATTACCATTTGGCGCATGTATTCTTCATAAGCATTTGACATCTTGTAATCTCTCCTTCAACTTTCATTCCAAATTCATCATATCACGCTCTATTACTAGGTGCAAAAGAAAGATTACGATGATTTCATTTTTTTGTAGGGATTTCACAAACCCCTTCACGGCAATGTCCAACTGGGACAAGTTTTCTATTGTTAGCGATATAATCGTATACTTTACTTCCAAATCCGAGTAAGATAGACAGTTTTATAAAAGGAACGGCAAACCAGTAAGATGGAACGGCCTTTGCTAATACATGTATGCTATGAATTCCGTCATACCACTTATTATTTTTTAAAATATACAATCTTTGTTCCATCTTACTTCGTAGTTCTTGAGAAAGTTCATACTTCTCAACTACATCTTCATCTCGAAATGAAACAAAATTCATTTTACCCTTTTTATCTAGTTTTTTCGTACGTTCTGCAACCGCCGTACACATCGGACACCAACTATCATAGAAAACAATCATACATTATTCCCCTTTACGAGACTCCGTCATTTGTTTCCATACAGAACCTTTTGCTTCTTCTCCGCCTTCAATACGCTCTAATGCTAGACGCGCTTGCATCGCCACTTCAAACTCTGGATCATCTTGCGCTGCTTTTAATGCAGGAATCGCACTTTCATCTCCAAGTTCAAATAAGAACATCGCTGCACGCCAGCGTACTAATTTACTTGAATCTTTCAGAGATTTAATCATAACGAACATCGCTGCTGGATCACCTACATCTGATAAGCAATCGCCCGCTGTACGGCGAACACTTACTGAACGATCTAATAACGCTTTATATAATAACGGTAATACTCCATCACCTTTTACCATACCTAAATACGCTGTTGCTAAACGGCGGATCGAAACTTTTTCATCATCTAACGCCATCTTCAACACTGCCATATCTTCTTCAGTAGGATCCATTTGTTCTAATGCTGCAAAACGGTTTTTCCAGTCAGCATCTTTCATCATCTCTTCTGTTACTTTATATGGCTCACGCTTTTGAATCGTTACTTCAACAGCACCTGCCTGGTTTAATAATTCTTTAACCGTTTCATTTACACGTTCCTCTGAATAAGCAGCAACAATCTCTTCCACTACTTCTTTCCCGATTTCTTCAAAATTACCGTAACGTGTACTTTGTTCCACCCATTTACGTTCTTTTACGACGTTTGGTGCAGACATTTGAACTTTCATAATTGATTCTTTAAAACGATCTGGTAAGCCAACACGTTCTTCTGTTGTTCCATCTGTTAACTTTACTTGCATTGGAATTGTAAAGAACATTTGAACAAACACTTTCACTTCCCCAAAATGAGCAAGTTGTTGTTCTTCACTTTCTTCTACTACCTCTTCACCGAAAACAGCACGAACTTGTTGTAATAAAACTTTCCAGTCAAACTTCGCATTTCGCTCCACTGCTAAAAAGTCGGCTACATGATATACACCTTTAATGCCTTCAATTTTCAAAATTTCTTGCACTTGCATTGGTGCTTGTTCTTTATTTTCATTTGTATAATTATTACGTGCTCCTGATGGTAATACTTCATTCAAAATAACTTTCATTGTATTTGGACTTGGCGTCGGTTCAATTGCTTTAATCTTCACGTAAAAAACTCTCCTTTATTGCATGTTCTTAGCTGTATTGTAACACGTTATCACTCTAGACTCCTACTCGGACGCTTAATTTTGCTAATTCCTTTTCTACATTTCTTAGAAGTTCCATTCATTCTATTTTCACCTAATCGTTCCATAACTATAGTTAAAAGTATAATTGACAATTACATAAAAAGGGATTAACCTTAATTCATAAAATGACCATAGTCATTTTATGATCGAAGTCATTCAAAGGTGGAGTGATAACAAATGAATAATGTCATAATTATTGGTGGCGGTATTGCTGGACTATGTGCAGCAATTTCCTTACAAAAAATAGGAATAGAAGTAAAAGTATATGACAAAAATACTGAACCTACTGTTGCTGGTGCAGGTATTATCATTGCTCCAAATGCAATGCAAGCACTTGAACCATACGGAATTTCTGACAGAATTAAAAAATTCGGCAACGAAAGTGACGGCTTTAAGCTTGTATCCGAAAAAGGAACCATTTTCAATAAATTGATTATTCCAGCTTGTTATCCAAAAATGTACTCTATTCATAGAAAAGATTTACATCAATTACTACTTTCTGAACTACAAAAAGATACTGTCGAATGGGGAAAAGAATGTTTAAAAATAGAACAAAATGAAGAAGACGCCTTAAAAATAGTATTTCAAGATGGTAGTGAAGCAGTCGGTAATATACTGATTGCTGCTGATGGTATTCATTCTGTCGTTCGAAAACAAGTAACACAAAACGATAATTACCGTTATGCAGGATATACGTGTTGGCGCGGCGTAACTCCTACTAATAACCTTTCTTTAACAAACGATTTTATTGAAACTTGGGGAACAAACGGTAGATTTGGTATCGTCCCTCTTCCTAACAACGAAGTATACTGGTATGCGCTCATAAACGCTAAAGCTAGAGATCCAAAATACAAAGCTTACACAACAGCAGATTTATATCATCATTTCAAAACTTACCACAACCCCATCCCAACTATTTTAAATAATGCATCGGACGTTACTAAGATTCATCGTGACATTGTGGACATTACACCAATGAAACAGTTTTTTGAAAAGCGCATCGTATTTATTGGGGATGCAGCTCATGCACTTACTCCTAATTTAGGTCAAGGAGCTTGTCAGGCAATTGAAGATGCGATTATTTTGGCTGAATGTATTAAGAATAATGCCCATTATCGTCAAGCATTCATAGAATACGAACAAAAAAGACGAGATAGAATTGAAAACATCTCAAATACTGCTTGGAAAGTTGGAAAAATGGCGCAAATAGAAAGTAAGCCTTTAATTATAATAAGAAACCAAATAATGAAACATGTTCCAAAATGGGTTTCTGATAGACAAGCACATGAACTATACAGTTTTCATTTATGATAAACTCCAACGAAAAGCCTGAACGGAATTCTCTCTATCCTTCTTTCAATTGTATGAAACTTTATAAAACAATTAACTTAATTATGAAGTAAGATTTTATTTGAGATTATCTATTAAATAGATATAATTGTTTGTGTTAGGAGTAGATAAAATGCTTAGAGAAACGAGAAAAAAAGAATTAAAAGAACTTATATTCCTAAAAGCAGTACAACTCTTCCAAGAACGCGGGTACGAAAATGTAACGGTTCAAGATATTACTACTGCATGCGGGATTGCAAAAGGAACTTTCTTCAACTACTTTCCGAAAAAAGAAAACATATTATTATTTTTAGGGGATTCTCAAATTGAGCTATGGAATGACAGTTTAAAAGCATATGAAAATGTGGAACATCCAAAAGAAAGAATCAAACTTGTTCTAGGTGACTTACTGGACCGCTTTACTGGACATGGTGATTTAATGAAGCATGCCGTCTTTGAAATTATAAAGTCTAACTTCTTAGTAGAAAATGAATTAAAAAGTATACTACAGCTACACGAAGGTTTGTCTTCCATTATTGCAGAGGCGAAAGAGACAGGAAAATTAAACAGTAAATGGGATATACATATTATCACCTCTACAATTATGAGTACTTATTTTTATACATTAATGTCCCATTCACTATTACATGCTAATGAAATAAACGCGAAAAATATACTCAATCAACAATTAGATGTTGTTTGGGAAGGTATCAATCAAAAGTGATAGAGGGCTATACTACTAAGCCCTCTTAATTTTTTATACTCTTCTCCTCTTATTGTGGTGCCCCCTCCCGCCTTCTCTCCAAAAATGTAATGCTCTCAATCAGAACTTCCGTTATATATATTCTCTTTCCTTGATCATCCTCGTAATTCCTCGTATGAATACGTCCAGTAATTCCAACAAGTGACCCCTTCTTACAATATTCAGTTACATTCTCAGCCGATTTTCTCCAAACGACACAATTAATAAAATCTACTTGTTGCTCACCTAAACTATTTCGAAAACCTCTATTCACCGCAACACATACTCGTGCATACGCGACGCCTTGCTTCGTGTAGTATAATTCTGGCTCCTTTGTCAATCTACCGATTAATACAACTCGATTCATCATAAGTTATACCACCTCATATATTTTTCTTCATTGTAAAGAAAAATGTTTGAAGGGTAAAAAGCGTAAAATAATATTTTTTATAGTAAAAATATTATTTTTATATCTGATATAAACAAAAAAGAAACCTTACATATTTAAAACATGTAAAGTTTCAAAATTTATCCCGCTTTAATGGGCAGTAAGACCCCCACCTCAAAATTCAGCGAAAGCAAAGAATTTAGGTGGGGGTCGGGCTGCCCATTAAAGTCCGATTGGTTCAACTAATAATCAGTGGGGGATGAAGTCCCCCCACTGATTATTAGTTGAACTTTATACTTCACTGCAGGATATGTAATATCCACCGCGAGCCATCTTTATTTCAACGCTGTACATTACATTTTCTAAGTAAAAAGTAATCGGTTTAACTTTACTCTCAAATTTTAGACTTTCATTGCATTCAGCCGCATATCCCTCTATTGCTGAAGTAATAACTTCTGATGATGGATACGTTAAAGCATCTTCTAGTTCTATGAAAAAACTTTTAGAAAATAGTTTTTTCATAATCCCTTTCTTCTCTTTCATCATATTCCATCCCCCTTCAATTCGAGTTACCTACAACCATATTATACCATTTATGAAATTAACCTGCATTAACAGGCAGTATAAGCCTCACTGATTAAAATTTCACTCTACCTTTGAAAATAAAAAAATCCTGCATTTTTCATGCAGGATTTTTTTATTAGTCATTTTTCGTAAAGTAAGAAACAAAACGAAGAATTTCTAAGTATAACCAAACTAATGTAAGCATTAGTCCCATTGCAGTGTACCACTCCATATATTTCGGAGCTTGACTACGTACACCATTTTCGATTAAATCGAAATCTAGTAATAAGTTTAATGCAGCAACTACGATTACAACTGCACTAATAATAATGCCGATTGTACCACCTTGGTGAATGTACGGAACCGTTACACCAAACATGTTTAGTAGAAATACGACTAAGTACATAACCATAATTCCAAGTGTCGCTGCCATCACGCCTGTACGGAATTTATCCGTTACCTTTACTACGCGCGTTGCATATAACACTAACATTGCAAATAGAATTGAGATTGTTAGTAATACAGCATTTAAAACGATAGAATCGCCAAACTTCATTGTATAAACAGCTGAAATACTACCTAATACAACCCCTTCTACCGCCGCATAGATTGGTGCACCAAAAGGTGAAATACGCGGGAAGAACATAGACGCAAATGCGATGATTGCCGCAACGATTAAAGAGCCAATTAAAACTGGCATTTTCATCGTACCCTCTATCATCTGTATGTATGAATAGACAGACGTTGCAAGTAGCAAGATAAGCATAATAAACGTTTTGCCTACTGTTCCGCCAATCGTCATCGCAGAAGCACTTGCTCCCTCTTTACGGAATGCCTCTTTTTTCAACATTGGATTAGATGTTCTCATTTTTTCCCTCCTAAAATAGGTTCTACCAATAGTGTAAAGTTTTTCTCTTTACTTTTCAATATATGCAGCTTGTTTTTATTTTAATCCTTCAACGATGTCTGATAGTTCGCTCCATCTTTCCATCGTTTTTTCTAGCTCTTCTTCTGTTTTCTGCTGTGCTTCAGATAATTCTTGTGCCTTTGTGAAGTCAGATCCAACTTTCGCAAGTTCTTCTCCAATTGACTCAATTTTCTCTTCTAGTTCGGCAATTGTATCTTCAATTGTTTCCCATTCACGCTGCTCATTGTATGAAAGTTTACGTTTACGTTGTTGTTTCGGCGCTTCTTCTACCACTTTTTTCTCTTTTTGAACTTCCGCCTTCTCAATCAGTTCTTTCGTCTTTTCCATTTCTAAAAAGTCCGTATAACTACCTAGGAATTCACGCACTTCGCCTCCACCACTAAAGATGAACAATTCATCTACTACTTTATCTAAGAAGTAACGGTCATGCGATACAGTTAAAACGACACCTGGGAAATCTTCTAAATAATCTTCCAGTACTGTTAATGTTTGTGTATCTAAATCATTCGTAGGTTCATCCAGTAATAGTACGTTTGGTTCTCCCATTAAAATACGTAATAAAAATAAGCGTCTTCTTTCACCACCAGATAGTTTACCAAGCGGTGTACCATGTGAATGCGTCGGGAATAAGAAACGTTCTAACATTTGAGATGCACCAATTACTTTTCCATCTGTCGTATGAATAACTTCTGCAATCTCTTTAATGTATTCAATCATACGCTGATTTAAATTCATCTCTTCATTTTCTTGCGTATAATAAGCAACTTTTACAGTTTGTCCTACTTCAACTTCACCACTATCAGGAGATAGCTTACCTGCAAGCATATTTAAAAGAGAAGATTTCCCGCTTCCATTCGCTCCGATAATCCCAATACGATCGCCCGGCTTCACTATATGATTAAAGTTGTGTAATACTGTTTTATCACCGAATTTTTTCGTTACATCTTTTAACTCAAGTACTTTTTTGCCAAGACGACTCCCGCTAAGCGCAATATCAACTGACTGTTTTGCAGCTGGTCCTTCTTGACCTTTTAACTCATCAAATCGTTGAATACGTGCTTTTTGCTTTGTCGAACGAGCTTTTGCACCACGTCGAATCCATGCTAGTTCGCGACGGTATAAGTTTTGACGTTTTGATTCTTGCGCAATTTCTTGTTCTTCACGAAGTGCTTTCGCTTCTAAAAATGTACTATAGTTTCCTTCGTAACTATATAGTTTACCATTGTCTAATTCAAAAATACGATTCGTCACACGATCTAAGAAATAACGATCATGGGTTACAAGTAATACGGCACCATTATATCTTGCTAAATATTCTTCCAACCATTCCACTGTCTCATGGTCAAGATGATTCGTAGGCTCATCCAAAATTAATAAATCAGGTGTTTCAATAAAACATTGCGCCATCGCAATACGCTTTTTTTGTCCACCAGATAGGTTTCCAACAGTTGCTGTGAAATCAGTAATTCCTAATTTCGTTAATAACGATTTTGCATTCGCATTTGCTTCCCATGCACTCATCGCATCCATACGTTGCTGCACTGCAAATAATTGTTCCTGTACTTTTTCATTACTTGGATCTTTTTCGATATTTAATAACGATTGTTCATAATCACGAAGAAGACGAATTAAAGGTGTATCACCATGGAACACTTGCTCTAATACTGTTAGTTTTTCATCAAACTCTGGTTGCTGTGATAAATAACTAATTGTATACCCACGTGAATGCGTCATATCACCTGTATCAGGAGTTTCTAACCCTGCAATAATTTTTAATAATGTCGATTTACCAGTACCGTTTACACCAATAATTCCGACACGTTGTCCTTCTGTAATACTACATGATAATCCATCAAATAACGGTTTTTCTCCGTATGATTTCGATAAGTTTTCCACAGTTAACATTTTCATATTTGTGCATTCCACTCTTTCATAAATTGTTCAATAAACTGTTCCATATAACGATGTCGAACTTCAGCCTCTTGTTTTGCTGCGTTCGTGTTCATTAAGTCTTTTAGTTTCAAAAGTTTTTCATAAAAATGATTTAAAGATGGATCGTTATTTTTTCTATATTCATCTTTCGTCATCACTTCACGCGGAGGAATAGTTGGATCGTACATTAATCTCCCTTTCGCTCCACCATACGCAAATGTGCGAGCTATTCCAATTGCTCCAAGTGCGTCTAAGCGATCCGCATCTTGAACAAGCTTCCCTTCAAGTGACTCCACTTTACCGCCATGACCACCTTTATAAGACATATTGGCAATGATATGAAGAACATGTTTACTTTCCTCTTCTTCCACATGTAATTCTTCTAACCAATCAGAAACTTTTTTCATTCCTGCTTCTTCACTTTCATTTAACTTCTCATCTGCCACATCATGAAGTAATGCTGCCATTTCAATTATAAAACGATTTCCTCCTTCTTGCTCGGATAAAGAAATCGCCAGTTTATGTACGCGTTCAATATGATACCAATCATGCCCACTCGCATCTTTTTCTAAAATATGTTTTACAAAAGTAATTGTTTTTTGAATCTTTTCTTGTTTTGTCATTTTATCTTCACCCAGTTACTTATTGTAACACGCCCGCATTTTTTCATCACATATTTTCTTGTCCGCCCATACACTGAGTGGTAAGCATCATCATGAAGGAGGAATAAATATGTTCTATAATAATCAACCGCCTTATCCACAACAACCATTTTACCCTCAGCAACAGGACCAACGGTATGAAGATCAATATGAGGAATATGGGGAACAAGAACAACAATTTCAACAAAATCCATACGAAACACCGCAAAATCAAGAGCAACAATATGATCAAAACGCATACGACGCACGTCCAAATTATGATTACCCTCAAAACCCATATGCAGCACCGCAAAATCAAGAACAACAGTATCAGCAAAATCCATATGTAGCACCACAAAATCAAGAGCAACAATTTCAACAAAATCCATATGCAACACCACAAAATCAAGAACAACAATATCAACAAAATCCATATGCAACACCACAAAATCAAGAACAACAATTTCAACAAAATCCATACGCAACTCAGCCGCAACACCCGCAATACCAGCCGCAAATGCATCAACCAAACTATGGCGCGCGTGTTTCACCACCGGCACCACAAACAATTGATCCGACACAACCACAAATTTTACCACCGGGACCAACACTTGATATTACACAACCGCAAATCTTACCACCAGGACCAACATTTGATATCACACAGCCTCAAATCTTACCGCCTGGACCAATTACAGAACCAACACAACAACAAATTCAACAAGTTGTCGGTACACAGTTTTTACCTTTAAAGAAACCTGTACTAGATTTCGTAAAACCTTGGGTAGATTACGGTTTAAATGAAGCAAAACATACATCGCACAAACACGCTTTAACAGAAGTTGCGGCGATTATGTTTTTAGTTGGGAAAGGATTCAATCCAACGATTGCACATTATATTGTGGAATCTTGGGAGAAGAATGAGCAGTTTTAAGGTTGTTTATTTTTATTAAATAAAACTATAAAAGCGTCACAAGTGTCTGTTATACAAGCATTTGCGACGCTTTTCATTTGTTATATTATATTCTACTTCAAAAGGGGATTTCGTATTTTTTCACATATTTTTATATTATTTGTGAGCAAAATGTGAGCAAATAATAACCTTTTATTTAAACTGTATTAGCTTGAATTCTAATTTAAAACAATTCTTTTAACATAAATTTCTACGATAAATCTTAAATTATAATCATTTTGATAAATAGCTATTACCGTTCCCATTGTTGAATTTGCGTGCGGAATATATCCTCTGAATTCATCAAGTTTTAAAGAGTACCAAAAACGTTGATTTATCAAGGTTTTATAAAAGTGATGTTTCATAGTGATTCATCACTTTTTTTATTTTGCGGGTGAATTGTGGGTAGGTTCGTGGGTACCCCCACAAAATAAAACAAACCTAAATAACTTAGGCCTATTTTATTTTTTTATCTGTTTTTTCCTATATTAAAAGCATTAGCTAAAAGTAAATTTAAAATATCGTAGCAACAAAATCGACTCAGTAGAGTGCGCTTTGAATTTATTCATATGATTAAAATTCCCCTCTTAAGTGCCCCTTAATATAATGTGAATTTTCTATATTTACATTTTTTTCTTCTTGCCTCATAATTTTAATCGGGAGAGTGAGGAAGAAAATGGTTCAAATAAAAATTACACCTGAAGAACTAGAACAAGTTGCAAAACGGGCTAATGATACAAAGCATGCGTTAGAATCCATACATAATAATTTATGCAATCAAATTGATTACATGTGTTTTCAATGGACAGGTGCATCGAATCAAAATTTCGTTCAAATGTTTAACAATGCAAGACCATCTGCATTCACAGCTATTAATGCACTTGTGCATGTTGAAGAAGAATTAAAGAGAATTGCTGAAAAATTCCGCTTTACGGATAATCAAGATATAACTACTCAAAAAAAAACTACATCTAGTAAAGCATCTGAAAAATCTTTCCTAGGAAAAGTTTGGGATGGTATAGTAGATGGTGCGGGAGATGCTGTTGGAGATACAATCGACGGTATAAAGGCATTAGGTGACTGGGAAACTTGGAAAGGCATGGGCTACACTGTCACCCATTTAGATGAAGCTTTGCCAGCTATGTGGAATGCCTTATCAGATTCTTTTAATAAAGATGTGATAAATGGAGATGCAGAAACCCGTGCAAGATGGGGATCGTATGCATTAACACAAATTGGATTAGGTCTTCTTGGAGATAAAGGGGTCAGTAAAGCTACAAAACTAGCGCAAGGTGCCAAATTTTCTCAAGGTATATCAAAAGCTGGTCAATTATTTAATAAAGGTGACAACTTTGCTTTTGCGGGTAGTAATGGTATCAAATCTGTATTTGACAATACTACTTTTAGACAAGCCGAAGAAAAACTATCAACTTATCAGTTTGCTAAAGGTGAAGGGAGTCCTGGAAAGAGTAATTCTTTTGAAGAAAATCATACGCCACCACTTTCTAATCAGGAAGCCATTTCTAGTCTACAAGGAACAGAAAACTTCAAACCAAATGGCCTTAAACATATCCTAGAAGGTGAAATAAATAGAAGTGGTAAGGCAGTTGGTTATCATTCTGAAGCATTAGAAAATACACCTGGGAAAATTATTAGAGGAACAGAAGAAATAGTAAATGATCAGGGCATCTATAAAGCTAAAATAGAAGTAAATGGAACTCCTAAGACTACAAATGGAGGGTTCTCCACATTTTTCCCTAAAGAATGGAGCTCACAAAAGATTGTAGATAATGTCAATGAAGCATACAATACTAAAAGGCATATAATCGGTAATACATACAAAGGAGTAGGTTCAGATGGTATAGAGATAACCATGTATATAGATAGCAATGGGAAAATTATCTCTGCTTTTCCAAAAGAATAAACTCTATTTTCAATAAATTTAAGGGAGTATATTAGAAATGAAATATGAATATAGTTTTGAAGTGCTTGATAATGACGTATTAATCATGAGATTACCAAAGGAAATTGAACTTGTCGGAACCTTTGTATATGTTGAAGTTTCCGCTTTTGGAGATTGGATTTTAGAAGAAATACATAGTGTTTTAAACGGAGAAAAGGATTACGGGGAAGTAAACGGCAATATTTGTGGTTTAGAAATTCGAAAAGATACAACTACCGTTCTAGACAATTTGGCCGAAGATGATAAAGGTGCATTTTGCGAGATAGAAACGATTGAATTAGTAAATTTAATTCATATTTGGCTCGACAAACAAAAAGAATTTAAAAAAGAAAAAAATAAAGAATTGTAATAATTTAATTGGCTGACTTCTACATGAAGTCGCCTTTATTTATTTTCCCATACTCTTCCCACTATCTATTTCCCCTTTGAAATTATTACTTAAGATTGATATTTTACGTTTTATATCCATTTTCCTTAGAGAATTATCAGCGAAATGAATACGTATATCCGACGCGCTTGGAACGGTATTGATCCCTCTACTGGCGAAAAACTTTCTACTTGGGAAAGAATTTTTGCTGGAGGAATGGCTGTAGCTGGTCTTACACCAGTTGGAAAAGGGGGAAAAATGACTGCAAATGCAGTTGAAGCTGTTAATACTGTTAAAAAAGCTGAAAAGCTAAGAAATACTACACAATACTCCACTCGTATTGAAGATAAAGTAATAGCGGTTGAAAAACAAAACCTACCTGGAACTCTTGGTGCAACATTTAAAAATGGTAATTATAAAACAGTAAAAACAACAGAAGATATCAATTTTTACCGAGCATATGGTGGACAAGCTAAACCAAACAGAACATTTGTTACTACAGTTCCTGCGCCGAACAAAATTCAAACAAAAATAGATTTAGCGTTATTACCTGAATGGAAAAACACTCGACAATATGAAGCGGTAATACAAGCCCCGGATGGTACAATATTACAAATAGGACGAGCTGAAAAACAAACAACTAGGTCTGGAACAATATTTAAAGGTGATGAAGATCAAGTATTATTACCATTCGGATATCCATCAGAATGGATCAAAGAAGTTAGAGAAATTCCAGGTAAATAGAAGGAAAATATATATATGTCTAAAAATGCAAATGTACTATTAAGTCAAATCGAGATAGTAATTGAAATTACAAAAAATAAACAAAAAGAAAAAGAAGATCCATTCTATGAAGATTTACTAAAACGATTAAATCTTTTAGCTAATTATCTGCAAAATAACAATTATACTAATGACGGATTAGAATCTCGTCGAATTAAAGGTGCGGTGAGAGCCTATACTGATACCGGTCTCGTAAAAAGTTTTGACGACCCTCTACTTATTGAATTAGATAAATTAGAGACTATGCTAAATGAAAATTAACAATTTTTTCATCTGCTGCATTACTTCTGAAACTACTCGTGGTATCTGATTTTGAAATTCTTCCGCACTTTGTTGCATTTTTTTTGCCGATTCCTCTAAGTATTCCATAAGTACCCTAACTTCTCCAGCACCTCCAATTGAAAATCTAGGTGATCTATATATTTTTTCACCTGTATTAGCATCTACTAACATAGAATTATCTATATTTCCAAACGCATCGACGTGGTAATTCTTTATCCCGTGAAAATCCTTTGCTCCTATTGAATCTAAAAACCTATCAATTTGATGCATCCCGTAGTCATTATTTGCTGTTTTAAAATCAGAGTTTACCATATAGGTATCACCAATATGTGTTTTATCTTCTCTAAGACCTCCACCAGAAATTGTATCTTTCGGGTTAATATAATTAATTATTTGTCCTTTATATTCTCCTGCATCTACTTTTTTCTGTATGTCATTTGGAAGCATATCATAAACACCAGGAGCACTGTAAGTAACAGCGGGCACACTGCATATTGCACTAGCAAATTGAGCATTGGCTCCACCTAAAGAATGACATGTAGTTGAAATCTTCTGATTAGGATATTCCTTTTTTACTATTTCTAAAAGTGATACTGATTGTGTAAACTGGTTAGCCGCTATTACTTGACTTTTATCATACGGATCTATTTTCTCTCCATCTTGTATGGGATTCTGCCCCATCAAAATATATCTTGCATCAGTTATAAAATCAGGTACTGATCTATCTAATGATTCTCCCCCTTCCGTTCCTCAATAAGCAACAACAATATCACCAGTCACTGTATTTTGATATACTGTCGCATCAAAACCAGTTTCCTTATCATGGAGTTTTGCTCCTTTAGGGTGTATTGGTTCCCACACTTCACTTCCTCTTTTATTATTAATTTCTTTCCTTTCATCACTTTTATATGCTCCATTGGCTAATTCTCGATATGCTTGATCTGAAATCTCATTTGCCATAACATTCCATATTTTCTAACTGTTGTTACATCTATTATAATATCAATAGAGGTGGTAAGAAATGAAAAAAATCCTTTTAATAACATTATTGGTTGTTTTAGGTTTAGGTTCGTGCACTATATATCAAATCTATAAGGCTACCCACCCTTATAGTTAAAAAGAACAAAATGAAATGAAAGAAAAAGCATCACAAGCCGCTATCGATTATTTTAAAAAGGAGAAAAATTGGGATATGACCGTGACAAAAGTAGAATTTTCTACAGATATCTCTCGTAGTAGGCTTGAGGTATCTGGCTATATATCTGGTGACAAACAGAAGAAGGTTTCTGCAAGTATAGATTACAGTAATGATTATACAGTTGGTAGTATAAGTTATTAACATTAGAAATTGACTTTTTTCTCTAATAGCATTTTCACCCTCTATAATATCAAATACATAGACAAAACCCAGATAAAGATTGTAGTTAAACTTTGTCTGGGCCTTGTGTTTCATACTATCCCGTTGAATCTTGGGAGAAGAATGAGCAGTTTTAGGGTTGTTCATTTTAAACAAATCAAAAAAAGTGTCACAAATGCCTGTTTTACAAGCATTTGTGACACTTTTTGTTTGTTATGTTAAATATCATTTCAATACTGAATTACTGCAGTTACCTTTTCTTTCTAGGACCAATAATTAGTTTAATCGCCGTTCTTTCTTGATCATTAATAGTAACCTCTTGAAACGCTGGAACAAAAGCTAAGTCAATGCCACTTGGAGCAACAAACCCTCTTGCGATCGCAATTGCTTTAATTGCCTGATTTAAAGAACCTGCCCCAATCGCTTGAATTTCTACATTACCACTTGTTCTTAGTACACCTGCAATTGCACCTGCCACTGAATTTGGTTTTGATTTTGAAGATACCTTTAATATATTTTCCATGTAAGTTGCTCCCTCTATTATTTAATCGCTCTTTTGTTACCGTTTAAAATATTTCAACGTATCTTTTACTACTATTCACACCAAAAGCAAACAATGCTACATATGTACATTCATTCGATACTTTTCGTCTTCTTCCTGCCCCACTACGTAAATAAAGTGAAACTTTAATCAGCCCTCACCAATCGGACTTTTATGGGCAGCCCGACCCCCACCTAACTTCTTTGCTTTCGCTGCATTTTGAGGTGGGGGTCTTACTACCCATTAAAGCGGGATAAAGGCAAACAACCATAAACTCTAATATACAAACATTTTAAAAGACAGACATTCGCTTAAACGATCACATCATTGCAACTGAGACTACTGGTTTTATTTTTACATGTGTAAGTAAAATATGCGTTCCCGCTCCACTTCAATCCCCCAATATATTCCACTTGTATTTTTATCAAATCATTAACTTTTTTTCTTCAAAAATGGTTACAGCTTCTATTCTATTACTATATTTCATCGTATTAGCACTTTATACTCCAAATCTATCACCTTTTATATAAGACAGGCATAAAATACTATGAGTATACACTTCATTCATAATAGGAGGTAATATATTGGGTTCGTACTATCATTCTTCAAACTCCAATAAAAAATGTTCATGTAAATCTTCTTCTAGCTCATATAAAAAATGCTCATGCAATTCCTCTTCTAGTTCCTGTAAAAAAAGCTGTCCGGCATACGGCACTTTTTGGCAAACAGAGTTTATAACTGTTCCTTTTGGAGATCCTTTTCCATTTAATCACGTTGGCCCTATAGCAGGAGGAGTTTCCTTACTAAATCCTACTACGATACAATTTAGTCAAGCGGGTGATTATAGAGTTTCTTTCATTTCAACGATTAACACTACTGTAAATCCTGTGTTTCCACATATTCCAGTCATGACTATATTTCTAAATGACAATCCACTTGCTAATAGTCAAGGTGACTTTGCTTTTCAAATGAATACTTCATCCAATAACGAATGCCTACAACTTGCAGGCGAAACGATCGTTACAGTTACCGCTAATTCAACTCTTCAACTGAAAAATAATAGTGGTTTTAATCGTCAAAGTATTGCAACTTGTGATAATGGTATCAATTCAGTTGAATTAACAGTTATAAAACTAAGTTAATAATCATCTTCACATTCAGATGCTATTTCAGCATCTTTTTTTTATTGAATACTGTTCTTTTGATTCCCATTATGCTTTTCTGTTAATCTAATAACATGAAAAAAGTACCGAACTCTTCTATTACAAAAGTTCGGTACTTTTTATATTAATCCCCCCTCATTCTTTCTTACTTCTCCACATAAACCGACTTAACAATTGTACGATTGTATGGTTGTCCTTCTTTATTCATCCCTTTTATATCCATCGTAACGTTGTATACTCCTGGTTGCTTTATGTCCTTTAAAGCACCAGTAAATGTAGTATTATTAACATTTTGTAATTCATTATATTCAGAGACTAGCTTTCCTTCTTTATTAACTACTCTTACTGTTATGGAAAGATCCCCTTTCATTTCAGGCGCCACAGGTGATTTTTTCAGTTTATACTCAGATTTATTCACTTTAACTTTTGTAGGCATTTGGAGAACAAATGGCGCACCACTATCGTAATCGCTTACAATTAAATATGCATCTTTCGACTGCTTCGCCATCATTTTAACTTTCCATTCTCCTACATCCATTTTATCAAATTTAAATGTTCTAATTGTCGCACCATTAAAGAAAGATTCACCTTCACCAGCAGTTATAACGCTATCTTTATTTGTATACATTTTTCCTTTTGGAGATATCATTTGTACTTCTACATCAGAAGAAGCCGTTAATATAGAAACGATTCCTTCAGCTTTTTTATCAACCGCAACAGTTTGCTCTATCCACTGATTTTGTGGCAATTCTCCGCCTAAAATATTTTGATTTGAAGTTGTATTTAATTGTTCTATATTTTCATTTGAACTAGTGCTGGATGCTACTAAAGCTGGTACGGCTACATTTGCTGTCCGTAAATATGGTTCAATTCGCGCGAAAACAGCTGATCCTTTTCGTATATTATCATGATCAAATCTGGAATCTGTAAATAAATGCGTTCCATACGGTAACTTAGCACTCCACTCATTTACTAATCCATCATTTGAACCGTATGATGACAAATAGAACCCGCCCATAGATAAAGCAGAAAATACTGGTCCCCAGCTAGTCCCGGTAGCCGTATAGTAACGGTTTAATTTAGCTGCTGGATTATTATCAATCGTTGAACGAAATTTCGCCATTTCCCCCATTTGTAATGAGTACGTACCATCATCTTTTTGACCTAATATAGAAGCAAGCCATCCTGCCCACCAACTATATGATAAATCCGCCAAGTTTGATCCATGATGTGGCGTCGCAAGCGTAATAACATTTCCGACAAACCGATTTGCACCATATCCTACTAACGCAGCCTGTGTATCAATACCACCTTTACTATGTGCTACAATATTAACTTTTTTACCGAAATGATTATATATTTCTTCTAATTTTTGTGCTAATAATTTTCCGTTGTCCCACTGACTAGCTGATCCTTTTCCAGCAGCATCATATAATTGTATAAATACTGTTTGATAGCCCGCTTTCAAAGCATAGTCATACATATCATTTATATCGTGATACACTGTCTTTCCATACCAACTATCGGCATTCCCATTCCTTCCTTGTACAAAAAGAATTGGAGGTTTATTCTCATCATAATTTGCAGGTTTTTGACCTAAAAACCATTCTCCAGGTGTAGCTACTTCTTTATCTGGAAATCCCGTTTTAATTTCTTTTACTTCCTCTGCCTCTACCTTCGTACTAACTGCCATCGGAGTCATAATAAAAAATGCGAGAAGTAATAACATACACCTTTTCAAAATCCTCATTAACATTCCCCCTTTTTTGAAAGGACGTACTATTTTTACTCTAGTTATTTCTTACTTATTTTTTAGGTAAAAAATAGTAACTGTCCTTTCTTATGAAACGTTATTCTCTCAACATGTATTCATTCCTTTTCCTATTAAACTCATTAAAAATTTCTCAACATATTTCTAACTAAAAAGCTGCGTATAAAAGGTTTATACCATAACCTTTTATACGCAGCTTCTTTCTTATAAATCAATGATATACTCATCATCATATTTATCATATTGGAGCCCTGACCCTATTTTCGATTCCGTAACTTGATCTCTTAAAAACGGTGCAGCTTCCATTTTACTAGTTGCAATTTCAATTCCATATTTTTTCGTTAAATGGGCTAATTCTATTAAAAACCACTCTCTTCGCAATGTAACTGGAATATCAAATGTTCTTCTTTTCATATATAATAGCACCTCTTTAATTTTCATAACTTAAAAAACATTATAGTATATGCATGTCCATTTTAAATGTGCTATTAATAAAACATAATTTCAGTTTACATAAAATTATTATGTACTAGTAGAAAGAGGCTTGTCCTCCTCTTTCTACTGTAGAGATTTAAATTACGAACATCTTGGTACACCTAAAGCTAAGAACAAACCTGCTACTCCCGCAGTAATCGGTACTTTTAACGTAATAACATCGTCTACTTTCGTTACTAAAAAGAAAGCATTACCTTCTTGTAATATACAAGTTACCAATAATTGAAATTCCATTTAAACCCCCTCCTTTCAATCGATATATTATACTTTATGAATTCTCTTTAAAAATGTAATAGGAAATACATCTATTTTTCCTCATATACAAAATAAATGTTTATAAGTCTATTAAAAATACTAATTTTCTAAATTTATATAAAACGTGTAATTACCAATAAGTTCCTATATAATCAATAGTGAAAATCTTACAAATGGAGGTATAAAAATGGCGATTTTGAGTAATATTGGTGCAGCTTTATTTTTTATTGCTTTTATTCTTTTAATTTTATGTATCATTTCATTCTTTAAGAAAAATGGAAAAGCAACACAATATGGTCGTCCTGCCGTTATTCTTTTTATGATTTCGATTGTATTAATAATAACTAGTGCTGAGACTTCTAATAATCCAATTGTTGAATTCTTTTCTATTTTAAGTTTTGTTTTATTTGTTTTCTTCCTTGTGCTAGCAATCTTATCTGTAATTAAAAAGACAGGTGTAGCAAAAAAACAATTTATTATCACTGCTATTTTATTTGTCATTTTTGTTGCATTATTAAGTATTTCAGCTCCTTCTTCTGAAAAGACGACAGCAACTAGTAAAAAAGTTGCTTCTAACAATGCAGAACAAAAAGAGAACGAGCAGAAAAAAGAACTAGAAAAGAAAGAAGCGGACGAAAAAACTCAAAAACAAGAAGATGAGAAGCGTCAAGCCGAAGAACAAGCTCGTAAGCAAGAGGATGAAAAACGCCAAGCCGAAGAGCAAAAACGTCTAGCTGATGAACAAGCTCGTAAACAACAAGAGGGGCAAAAACGTCTAGCTGATGAACAGGCTCGTAAACAACAAGAAGAGCAAAAACGTCTAGCTGATGAACAGGCTCGTAAACAACAAGAAGAGCAAAAACGTCTAGCTGATGAACAGGCTCGTAAACAACAAGAAGAGCAGAAAAAAGCACAACAAGCT
>NZ_JAKUFT010000039.1:0-49364 GCF_022663605.1 Bacillus cereus group sp. BfR-BA-01379 | reverse complement strand
TAAAAAAGACAATGATGGGTTAATTCCATCATTGTCTTTTTTTGCCGAATATATTACTTTTGTGTATAGCCAAGTAACAATGTAAATAAATTAAACTGTAAAGGCAATACTACATTCCTTCTTTTACAAAAAAGTGTATAAATACTGACGATACTTCGACAATTTCCTCGGAAATATTTCCTTTCTCCACATAATTTGATACACTACATGTGAACAGACACTTGTATTACATAAGCTAAAATAATAACTTACTGTACAAATTAAAAAGCACACTCTTCATATGAAGAATGTGCTTTTATGTTATTAACGTTTAATCCAAATAGCACCTGCGGATTTATCCTCTGCCTGTCCAACAACTTGGAATTTAAGTCCAAGGTTTGGAACTTTTCTTCCTGCATCAGCAATTTGTTTGTTACTATATACTTTTGAATCATCAAAAGTTGTAACACCTTGTAATCCAGAATAGTTAAACTGTCCACGTGTTAATGAATTTGCACTCCATGCTGGTGTTTGATCAAATGAAAATGCAGCATCTGCAATTTGCATACCTGTATTACCGTAAGTTGGTCTTCCGTTTAAATTGCCAACAAATGCTTCTGGATGAGAATCTACCACACCAAGGAATCCTTCACCTGGATGCACCCCAACCCAGTTATCTTTGAAGCTATCATCTGCATACCAAACGACAAGACCTGTATTATACACTGGACCTTTTCCTGCTTTTAATCCATTATCTGATCCCGCATAGTTTCTCCACTCTAAGTAGTAATAATGAGCTTTCTTTTCTGTCCCATCAGAAACAACAAAACCATTTAAATTCATTTTAGATTGTCCTTCTGCATCATCAGAAAATACAACTTGTCCATCAACAGTTACATTTACATTATCCATCGCAAAACCTTTATATGTTACAGCTGGATCTGTAATATAATCGAATTGCAGTTTCACTTTTTTCCCTTTAAATTGACTTAAATCATATGATTTATCAATCCATTTTCCACCTGTTGTATCTTTATCTTCTTGGACTATTTTTTCTCCGAGTCTATCAATTAATGTTTTCGTTCCATCTTCTGTTACTGCATGCACTTCGACAAAATCGCACTCTGCTTCTAACTCATAATTTGCTTTATAATCGAATTTCGCATTTGTTCCTTTTGTTAAATCAAAGAATGGTGTTTCTAATGTTGTATGCATATCATCACCTCTTGTACTATAATATGCATATTTCCCTAACTCCGGTTTAATCGTTTCAACACTTTTACCTGGTAAGTTAACACGTACAACGCCTGGACGATTGGATTTCGTAACACTTTGATCGATATATGTAGGAACTCCTACACCACGCTTAATTTTATCGTAATCTACTTCTAAAATTTTTGCCCAGTTGCCACCCATATTCTTTTGTAAGAAGTCTTTATTTTGTGGTGAGAAACTAGTTGGCTCTGTTCCTGCAATTTTCCCTGTCCAACTACCTCCACTCATTAATGACCAAGCTTCGACAGGTGAACCAGTTCCAGTATATTTCGTGTCATATTCATCTGGTAAGCCAAGGTCATGTCCAAATTCATGCGCAAATACACCTACTGCTCCATCTTCTGGTTCAATTGTGTAATCATGCGCCGCTACTTTTCCACCAAAGTAATCTACCTTTGATTTCGTACCTTCAACCGCTACTGGATCTATTGCTAATTTTGAACGATGTGACCAAATTGCATCATCACCTAATTTACCGCCACCAGCTTCTTGACCAACACCAGCATGGATTACCATTAAATGATCGATTACACCATCAGGTTCATTTTGATTTCCATCACCATTTGTATCATATCTATCGAATTGATCAAATTGAGATAAATCTAACCCTTTCTCAGCGGCTGCATGTAAAGCTTCTTTCACTAAATCACGTGCGCCTTTTGGTCCTTTATTATCGTGACCACTGCTACCATCAGCACCATAATCAGACGCTTTTCCTGGAACAGTTAGCCACTCCGTTACATATCCATCTGTCGTATAACTTCCACCAGACTGCTCTTCATAATATTGTTTAAATGTTTTTACTTTCGAACCATCAAATAACGTGTATGGTTCATTACCAAATAACATTTTTTGATAATGCTCTCTACTAAAGTCTTTCGAATACATATACCCTGGCGTTTGATCAATATTATTATGTTTATAATCACTAAATTCAACGAGTAATACTAATACTTTATCATTTCGAACCGGTCCATTATATGGCGCTTGCTTTGCTTTAGAAGTTGGAACTTGCCCATTCAATTGCTTTTTATTTGGTTCCGGTTTTTGTTCAGGACTAACATTTTTTTCAGGTTTCTTTACTTTCTCCTTTTCCTCCATTTTTTTCTCTTTTACTTTTTTCACGAAATCAGATGCCTCTTTAGCAGTATCCGCTGGAAGAATTTCTTTATTTGCCTGATCGCCTTGTTTCTTTTCAATATACTTTTCGACAGCTTTTTTCGTTTCTTCTTTAGATGATGCTGGATTAATTGTTCCTCTTTCTTTCAATGCTTCCGCTAAACGATCTTCTTGAATTAAATTGTAATCAATTGGTGTTGTAGATACATTTTCTTTCTCTTTTGCTGGCGTTTCTGCGTATGCTAGCGGAGTACTCATTACAGATGTACATCCGATAA
Source organism: Bacillus cereus group sp. BfR-BA-01379 (assembly GCF_022663605.1). NCBI lineage: Bacteria > Bacillati > Bacillota > Bacilli > Caryophanales > Bacillaceae > Bacillus > Bacillus cereus group sp. BfR-BA-01379. The sequence continues at coordinate 46,713 of NZ_JAKUFT010000039.1, read as the reverse complement.
TTGCCGCAATTGCTAATGATGATAACACTTTAAATGGCGCTTTTCTTCTCATTCTATTTCTCTCCTTTTGTATATAAAACTTAAAATTCAGATAAATAAGTGCGTTTAAATCGAAATCCTACTTTCTGCCCTCCCTATATAAAAAGGCATAATTCTATAAACGTTAAGCTTTCTGTTATAGAATCATGCCCTCCAGTTTTCTGGTCAGACCCTCTATCTTCTTATATCAAAATATGAAAAATAAAGAGTGATTTGTATATATTAAATAGTTTATATAACAAATTTAAAAGACAATATGCAAAATTGCATGAAAATTCTTTTAAATAAAAAAGAACCCTAGTCAATTAAACTAGGATTCTTGATTTTCTATTATTTCTCTTGTGTTTTTTCCCAATCAGCTAAGAATTTTTCAATTCCTTGGTCTGTTAATGGGTGCTTCACTAATGAAGCAATTACGTTTGCTGGGATTGTTGCAATATGTGAACCGTTTAATGCTGCTTCAGTTACGTGAACACTGTGACGTACAGATGCTGCAATAATTTCTGTTTCAATGCCATGAATTGCAAAGATCTCTGCGATTTGGCGAATTAAGTCCATACCGTTATGGCCGATATCATCTAAGCGACCTAAGAATGGTGAAACGTATGTCGCACCAGCACGAGCTGCAAGTAATGCTTGAACTGCTGAGAATACTAATGTAACGTTTGTACGAATTCCTAAGTCAGAGAATGCTTTTACTGCTTTTAAACCTTCTGTTGTCATCGGAACCTTTACAACAACGTTTGGAGCAATTTTCGCTAATTCTTTTCCTTCTTCAATCATTTTATTAGCTTCTAAGCTAATTACTTCTGCACTTACAGGACCTTCTACAACGCTGCAGATTTCACGAATACGCTCGTGGAAATCTACACCTTCTTTTGCTACAAGTGATGGGTTTGTCGTTACTCCAGCTAATACGCCTAATGCATTTGCCTCTTTAATTTCGTTAATGTTTGCTGTATCAATAAAGAATTTCATTTGTTATTCTTCCTTCCTGGTTTTCATTTTATATTTATTTGTTTTTCTTAATAAGCTCTAATTCAATCGGAATAGATTTGTCCACTTTTTTACCTTGCGTGATCTCTTTTGCTGTTTGCATCGCCTTCTCCCCGATTAATTCCGGTTTTTGAGCAACTGTTGCAGCCATACGCCCATCTTTAACCGCCTTTACAGCATCTTCTGTTGCATCAAAACCAACAACGACTACATCTGTTTTTCCAGAAGACTTCAATGCTTCAAGTGCCCCTAATGCCATTTCATCGTTATGCGCAAACACGGCTTTAATATCACCATTTGCTTGCAAAATGTTTTCCATAACAGATAATCCTTTTGCTCTATCAAAATCAGCTGCTTGTTTTGCAACTACTTTTAAAGACTTATCCGCTACGTTATGGAATCCTTTCCCGCGCTCACGAGCAGCAGAAGAGCCAGGGATTCCTTCTAATTCAGCAACATTTGCTCCCTCGCCAACTAATTCACGAATGTAATCACTAGCCATTTGACCACCTTCAATATTATTAGAGGCAATGTGAGAAACAACTTTACCTGAATTTGCAACGCGGTCTACAGTAATAACAGGGACATTTGCTGCATTTGCCGCACTTACTGCTGAAGCAACAGCATCTGAATCAGTTGGATTAATAACAACTACATCGACACCTTTTTGAATTAAATCTTCAACATCATTTGTTTGCTTTGCTGCATCATTTTGCGCATCAACAGCAATCAATTCAATGCCGCTTTCTTTCGCTGTCTTTTCTGCCCCTTTTTTCAAAGTCACAAAAAATGGATTGTTTAAAGTTGAAACAGAGAATCCAACTTTAATAGTTTTATTTCGACCTTTATCGCTAGAATCCTTTGCCCATTCTGGTGGTTCCATTGAACAACCAGCAGTAATGACCATAATACATGCAACGAGTATAAGTAACCATTTCTTCATGAACTTTCCCTCCATTACGCTTCTTTTCGACGATCAATTAATACAGCTAGTAAGATTACAAGCCCTTTTACAACTTGTTGGAAGAAAGAAGATACACCTAATAAATTTAAACCGTTATTTAGTACACCGATAATGAGTACACCGATGAATGTACCAACAATCCATCCTCTTCCCCCAGAAAGACTTGTTCCACCTAATACAACTGCTGCAATTGCATCTAATTCGTAAGAAGTACCTGCAGTTGGCTGTGCAGAATCTAGTCGTGATGTTAAGACAATACCTGCAAGCGCTGCCAAAATTCCGGAAAGACCATAAATCATTACTTTAATTCTCGTAACATTAATACCTGATAGTGCTGCTGCTTCTTCATTTCCACCAATTGCAAATGTACGGCGACCAAATGTCGTTTTCTTCAAAATGAAGTACAGTACTGCGAAAGCGATCATCATTGTAACAGCTGGTACCGGAATACCGAGAAAATAACCACGTCCAAACATTTGGAACATTAAATGATCACCAAGACCAGTGATCGGACGTCCGTCCATATAAACAAGCGTCAACCCACGAAAAATAGTCATTGTTGCTAACGTCGCAATAAATGGAGCTACTTTTCCCTTCGCAATAATGATACCGTTTACAATCCCCATTATAAGACCAGCCACTAATCCAACTGCCATTGCAAGAAACGGGTCCATGCCACTTGCCATCATTCCAGCAACAAGTGCACTTGATAATGCTAAAATAGAACCTACCGATAAGTCAATACCCCCTGTTAAAATTACAAAGGTCATTCCGAATGCAATAAGCGCATTAATCGATACTTGACGCAGTATATTAAATAAATTTGGAATTTCAATAAATGCTGGATTTAAAGCTGTAATTACGACGATAATTAATACTAAACCGATTAAAGAACCGAGTTGCTGTAATACATTCCCCTTCTTAGCCATTCTTACTCTCCCCCTGTAGCTAGTGCCATAATAGACTCTTGTGATGCCCCATCTTTCTCTAAAATGCCTCCGACTTTTCCTTCATGAATGACAAGAACGCGATCACTCATTCCTAAAACTTCTGGAAGCTCAGATGATACCATAATAACGGCATCGCCTTGCTCAGTAAGCTTATTCATAATAGAGTAAATTTCTTTTTTCGCTCCAACATCTACACCCCTTGTGGGCTCATCTAAAATGAGTAACTGCGGGTGGATACCTAGCCATTTTGCAATAACAACCTTTTGCTGATTTCCACCAGAAAGAGATTTCACTGCTTGCTCTCCACTAGATGCTTTCACATTAAGTAGCTTCATCATATCCGCTGTAAACTGTTGTTCTAATTCGTTACTTAAGACATTTCCCTTTGAAAGACTCTCTAAATTCGGTAAAGCTAAATTTTCTCGAATTGAGAAATCTAACACTAACCCTTCAGATTTTCTATCCTCTGTAATAAAGGCTATTCTTTGTCTAATCGCATCTATCGGACTATCAATCTTTACTTCTTGTCCACTTATAAAAATTTGGCCAGAATCTAACGGTTCGTATCCAAATATCGCTTTCATAATATCTGTACGGCCAGCTCCCATCAAGCCAGCAACACCAAGGATTTCACCTTTTCTAACTTGAAACGAAACATTTTCAAACTTCCCTTTTTTCGTTCCATTACGCATTTCAAAAATAACATCGCCAATTTGACTATTTCGTTCTGGGTAACGTTCACCAATGCTGCGCCCCACCATCATACTCACTACTTCATCAAACGATGTTTCCGGAATCAATCTCTTTCCGACATATTCCCCATCACGTAAAATCGTAATGGCATCACATATTGAAAAAATTTCTTCCATTCGGTGTGAGATATAAACGAACGAAACGCCTTCTTTACGTAATTTATTAATGACAGTAAACAACGTTTCAATTTCACGATCTGTTAATGCAGCTGTAGGTTCATCCATAATAATAACGCTCGCGTTTGTCATTAACGCTTTCGCAATTTCGATAATTTGCTGTTGTCCAACCGATAACTCTCCTGCCAACATACCGCCTTTTACATGTAACCCTAACTCCGTTAGTTGCTGCTGCGCAATCGCGTTCATTTGACGCGTACGTAAAATACCTGTCTTCCCATACATTAACTCTTTACCGAGAAACATATTTTCAGCTACTGTTAAGTTCGATAATATGTTCAATTCTTGATGTATAAATGCAATACCGTACTCTTCAGCTTCTTTCGCATTTTTAAAAGTTCGTTCTTGTCCATCAATCGTGATTGTTCCACCATCTTTTTTGTATACACCTGTTAAAATCTTCATGAGCGTTGATTTACCCGCTCCATTTTCCCCCATCAATGCATGAACTTCTCCTGTTTCAATCATAAACTGTGCATTCTTCAAAACAGGATTGCCATTGAACGCCTTTGAAATATTTTTCATTTCAATACGCATTCCCATCACTTCCCTTTATTAAAAAATCACGCCTGCATGTAAAATTACATTGGCATAAGGAGTAGCCTCTCCTGTACGAATAATCGCCTTCGCTTTCTTCGTATGCTCTTTAAATTGTTCATGAGATACATATTCAAATGCTGGCTCTATTAGTTTCAGCTCGATCTCTTTATTTACTTCCACATTATTATTAATGACTTCTTCTGCTAACGTCACTTTTTCAATTGCCATATCATCAGCTACCACTTGCAATACGTCTAAAAAGCTAGGTTTTCCAATCTCAACTGCTAAATCAATTCGTTTTACTCCGTCTGGAATTGGTAACCCGCAGTCTGCGATTACAATTGTATCTGTATGCCCAAGTGAAGCAAGGACTGATGCAATCTCACTGTTTAATACACCGTGCTTTTTCATCCGACAATCACCTGCACTTCACGTACTTTATCTCTCGTTGGCATACCGCCTTGTGCCCCAAGCTTCGTTACAGAAAGGCCACCAGCAATATTCGCAAAACGAATTGCTTTTTGAAGTGCTTCTCCTTCAGAAAGTGCAACTGCTAATGCACCATTGAATGTATCACCAGCTCCAGTCGTATCTACTACATCAACAGCAATGCTAGGAACATGTACAATCTCCGTACCATTATGGAAACGAACACCGTTAGAACCTTCTGTCATCAATAGTTTATTTGGATATTTAGCCAGTAAATCTTCAATTGGTGATGTGAAATCATCTAATACGATGCGACACTCATGTTCATTTGGCGTAATATAAGTTGCCTTTTCTAAAATATCTTCTGATAACACTTGTGCTGGTGCTGGATTTAACATAACTGGGATTTTGTGTTCCTCACAAATGGCCAATACATATTTTACTGTTTCAAGTGGAATCTCTAGTTGAAGAACAACCATATCTGCTTTTATAAGAAGATCTTTTGAACGATCTACAATCGACTCATTTACAAGAGCATTCGCCCCTTGCACGACAACAATACTGTTATCCTCTTCTGCTAAAACGATATGAGCAATTCCTGTTGCCGCATCTGTAACCGGTACCACATAGTCGATAAAAACACGTTCGTTCTCCAAATTTTTCCTAACTACAGTTCCATAATTATCGTTTCCTACCGCGCCAACCATCGCTACATTTGCGCCTAATCTAGCCGCAGCCACTGCTTGGTTGGCTCCTTTCCCTCCTGGGATTGTATGAAATGCTTCACCAATTACTGTTTCTCCTGCTTTTGGACGTTTTGTTGATACAGCCACTAAGTCCATTGAAATACTACCTACTACTGCAATATTTGGCACCTGTTTCATCTCCTTACTTCGTTGTATTTCGTTCTATAATTTCAATCGGTAAACGATAGTGTTTCTCTTCTAATACGTTTCCTTCCATCTGCTCTAACAACAGCTCTGTTGCAATTTTCCCCATCTCATAAATTGGCTGTGCAACCGTTGTAATAGATGGATACATTATTTCGGTTAAAGAAATTCCATCGAATCCGATAATTTGTAAATCATCTGGAATAGAAATCCCCTTTTGAAGTGCAGCCTTTACAATACCTATTGCAATTAAATCATTTCCAGCAACAATTCCATCAATATGTGGGTATTTTTCTAATAATTCCACCGCTACACGCTCACTATTAGCTGGATCAAATGTACTCTCTGCAATCATATAAGAAAGATTATTTTGCGTAATAACGTCTACAAAGCCTTCAAAACGTTCATTAGCAGTGCTTATGTCACGCGGTCCACGAATATGCGCAATATGTTTACAACCTTTATTTATTAATAACTTTGTCGCTGCCTGACTCCCTGCATAGTTATCTGCATATACAGTAGGTATACGCTCATTAAACATACGGTCAATTGCAACAACTGGAACAGACAACTTCATGTAATTAACACTATTTTGTGGATTTGTTGCTACAATAAATCCATCCACATTATTTTGCCTAAGTACATCAATATATTGCTTTTCTTTCTCTAAACTCTCATCAGAGTTACAAAGGACAACTGTGTATCCTTCCTTATGTGCTACATCTTCTACGGCACGTGCAACTTCTGGAAAGAATGGATTCACGATATTTGGAACAACTAAGCCAATTAAACGAGATTTTTTATTATACAGTGAACGCGCTACGGTACTAGGTTTATAATCTAGCATCTCAATTGCTCGCTCTACTTTCTTTAATGTATCTTCATGAACATATCCATTTTTATTTAACACTCTGGAAACGGTCGCAACAGATACTCCCGCTAATTTTGCAACGTCTTTAATCGTACTCATTCTCTTCCCTCTCCATTTCGTGTAACCGTTTACAGAAAATAATATAACGCATTTCTAGAAATACGTCAATCATTTCTCACGAAAAAAGCTTTTAAGGTTATACTCAAAAAAAGCACCGCCATAAGGCGATGCTTTTTCATTACGAATATGATACAGTTTGTTCTTTTTCCTCTGCAGCTGGCTCTTCAGTACCTTTTTTACGATCTGATAGTTTAATCTTCTGTAAGAAAATCGTAAAGATGGCACCTACCACGATAAATACTAATCCTGTTAAGAATACAGTATGAAGTGAGTCTACTAATGAGTTTTTCAGAATTGGTACAATGCTGTTAGCGAATGCTTCTGGCATTTGTTTTAATGCCTCTGGACTAAATAGCATCGAGTATAAACCTTGTGGGTCTGTATGAATCATATCTTTGAATTTCGTTACCATTTGTCCCGCTTCTTTAGGGAATGTATCTAATACAGGTACTAAATTCTTTGTTAACGTTGTACCTGAAGTGTTATTCATAATTGATCCTAAAATTGTAATACCAAATGTTCCACCGATTTGACGGAAGAACTGACTTGATGATGTTACAACACCAAGATCTTTTTTCGGGAAACTTTCTTGTAACGCTAATGTTAATGTTGGCATTACAAGACCCATTCCTAAACCGATAACCATCATATAAGAAGTGGCAGTTAATTTAGTTGTGTGCATATCCATCGTTGTTAATAACCAGAAACCACCAGCCATAATAAGCATTCCTGTAATAATTTGCGGTTTTACACCAACTTTTAATACAAGTTGCCCACCGATAATACTCATCACAATCATAGTAATCATCATTGGCGTCATGATTGTTCCGGATTCAGCAGCACTTACTCCTACAATTCCTTGCATGAAGAATGGTACGAACATAATCGCACCGAACATTCCGATACTCATAAAGAATCCAATCGCATTCAGTAATGTAAACGTGCGATTTTTAAAGAAATGCATCGGTAAAATCGGTTCTTCTGCTTTTGTTTCAACGATAATAAAGCTAACAATACCAATTAGAGCTAATGCAAATAACCCGATAATTTGCCAAGAATCCCATGGGTAATCTTTCCCGCCAAACGTTAATGCAAGTAGTAAACTTACAACACCGAGAATCATCGTAAAGATCCCAGCAATATCAATTTTAATCGGTCCTGTTTGTTTATGTGATTTTAATCCCATTGCAATAAAGATTGTTGCTAAAATACCAACCGGTAAGTTAATGTAGAATACCCATCTCCAGTTCACTGCGTCTACAATCCAACCACCCACTTGTGGTCCAATTACAGAAGCAAGACCGTATAACGCACCAAAAATACCTTGCCATTTCGCACGTTCTTTTCCCGTGAACATATCTCCGATAATAATCATAGCCATTGGCATCATAATACCGCCACCAAGACCTTGAATACCACGGAAAATAATTAATTCTGTCATACCATTTGCCATACCACATAACGCTGAGCCAACCATAAAGATAACTAGCCCTGTTATATATACGTTACGACGGCCAAGTAAATCCGCTAATTTACCTGCAATTGGTACAACTGTTGTTGATGTTAACATATAAGCTGTTGTTAACCATGTCATTAAGCTTAATCCGCCTAGTTCACCGACGATACGCGGCATTGCTGTACCAACGATTGTTCCATCTAATGCAGCAAATAGCATCGCGATTATTAAACCGATTAACAGCAACTTTCTATTTATGTTTTCTTGTTGCTCCATGTAATCTCCTCAATTCCTCTTAGTTATTCTCTTTTTTCTCTTGTGTCCCGCAAATAATTGTTTCTAACTTCTCAAAGAGGCGTAACAAATCTTCTCTTTCTTGTAATTCTAAATGTGAGAAATATTTTGCAATGTGCTCATTACGAGCGATCATTGCCTCTTCTACTCTAGCTTTCCCCTTTTTTGTTAACTCAATGATGACAACACGACGGTCATCTTTGTCGTGATAGCGTTCTACAAGCTCTTGATCAATTAGGCGATCAATCATGACTGTAATTGCACTAGGCTTTACATACATCTTTTTCGCTAATTTTGTCGCTCTTGAAGCACCGTAATGATCTAAAATCTTTAAAATATAAAACTGCGGTGGTGTAAGTCCTGTTGCTTGCATTTGTTCTAATAACTCCGTCTGCATTTTCTTTCCAATCGAAAAGGCAAGAGCTTGAATTTTATCGATATGCGTCATATCATTTGGCATGTTATCCACCTCTTATTTAAGCAATAAAATATTTAATGTATTTAAATATTAATCCCACGAATAAAATTCGTCAACACTTTTTATTTATAAAAACGTTTACATTTCTGTCACAAAGTTGTATAATTTTCGACGAAGTTAATATTGACAGTCACGGAGAATCGGAGTATACGGCTATGAATCATAAAAAAGGAAACTTTTTTATATTTCATGGCCTTTTTATATTCTCTCAGACTTACAACATTTCGAATTCATTAGGGGAGGATTTTCATTTTATGTTTTTCACACAATTATTTAAACCTGCACCCCACGCGGAACGCTTACCAGCTGATCGCGTTGATAGCGAATACCGTAAATTACGTTTACAAGTATTCTTAGGTATCTTCATCGGCTATGCAGGTTACTACTTTGTTCGAAAAAACTTTTCACTAGCAATGCCATACTTAATCGAACAAGGCTTTAGCAAAGGGGAACTTGGGGTTATCCTTTCAGCAGTTTCTATCGCTTACGGATTAAGTAAATTTCTTATGGGTATCGTATCCGACCGTTGTAATCCTCGCTACTTTTTAGCAGCTGGGCTATTTTTATCAGGTATCATTAATATTATTTTCGGCTCATTTTCTTTCATTACAACGAGCATTATACTTATGTTTGTCCTTCAGTTTTTAAATGGATGGGTACAAGGTATGGGATGGCCTCCTTGTGGTCGTACGATGGTTCACTGGTTCTCTATTAGTGAACGTGGTACAAAAATGTCTATTTGGAACGTTGCTCATAATGTCGGTGGCGCACTAATGCCTTCTCTTGTGACATTAGGCTTATACTTCTTCGCAAATGACTGGAAGAGTATTTTTTACTTCCCAGGTATTCTTTCAATTTTAGTTGGTATTTATGTATTAATTACGATGAGAGATACACCTCAATCTTGTGGATTACCTTCTATTGAAGAACATACTGGAGAATATCCATCAGATGAAAAAGTAAAAGATCGAGAACGCGAACTTTCAGTAAAAGAAATTTTATTTAAATACGTACTAAACAATAAATTTTTATGGTACATCGCTATCGCGAACGTTTTCGTTTATTTCGTACGTTACGGCGTTGTAGACTGGGCTCCTACTTATTTAGTAGAGGAAAAAAGTTTCACTCATAGTAGCTCTCGTACAGCTTACGCTCTATACGAATGGGCTGGTATTCCAGGTACACTTCTTTGCGGATGGATGAGTGATAAACTGTTTAAAGGACGCCGCGCACCTGCTGGTATTTTATTTATGGTTGGTGTATTTATCGCCGTTCTTGTTTACTGGCTAAACCCTCCTGGTAATCCAATGGTTGATAGTATCGCACTTGTCGCGATTGGATTTTTAATTTACGGACCTGTTATGTTAATCGGTCTACACGCACTAGACTTAGCACCAAAAAAAGCTGCTGGAACTGCCGCTGGTTTAACTGGTTTCTTCGGTTACCTAGGTGGAGCTACTTTTGCTAGCGCAGCTATGGGCTTTATCGTTGATGCATTCGGATGGGATGGCGGATTCATCTTATTACTTGTATCTTGTGTACTTGCAATGTTCTTCCTTGCTCTTACTTTAAAGACAGGATCTGCAAAACCAAAACAAGCTTAAGTACTAATATTATTCTTATCAAAAAAAGAGAGACTGTTCTTTCCAGAACACCTCTCTTTTTTCTACATATAAATCTTTTTTCTTACAAAAGATTTATTCTCCTCTTTTTATATGTTAGCGTTTTCAAATTACTTTAACACCTTATATAACAGCATTCAATCTCTGTATAAAAAGATTTTTGAATATTTTCTCAACTTACACTTGTCAAACATTGTCATTTTATATTAAAATAACAACAACATACAAAATATTTAGTCTTTTCTGAAAAGATGGAGGGATAGCCATGAAGAATCCACTTCTTCGCATTGAAAACTTACAGACTTCCTTTCGCATACAAGATCACTATCATGCCGCAGTTGATGATGTTTCGTTAACTGTCCATGAAAATGAAATTGTCGCGATCGTTGGTGAATCAGGTTGCGGAAAAAGTGCACTTGCCCTTTCTATTATGCGACTGCATAATGAAGCAAATACAAAATTACAAGGGCAGCTTAACTATAGAGATAAGGATCTACTAACTATGTCAGCCGCAGAGATGAATAAAGTACGCGGATCAAACATCGGTATGATTTTCCAAGAACCTCTTACAGCACTCGATCCTCTTATGACAGTTGGAAAACAAATCGAAGAAAACTTAGACTACCACACAAGCCTTTCAAAAGTTGAAAAGAAAGAACGCACCTTAGAACTACTCCATCAAGTTGGTATTCCAAAACCAGAACTTACATATAAACAATACCCACATGAATTATCTGGCGGAATGAGACAAAGAATTGTTATCGCAATTGCAATTGCTTGTAACCCAGCACTCATTATTGCTGATGAGCCAACAACGGCTCTTGACGTAACCATCCAAGCACAAATTTTAGACTTACTAAAATCTATTCAAGAACAAACGAAAATGGGCATCATTTTAATTACCCATGATTTAAGTGTTGTCGCAGAAACAGCCGATCGTATCGTCGTTATGTACGCCGGACAAGTTGTAGAAACAGGAAAAGTTGAAGAGATTTTTAATAACCCTCTTCACCCATATACTCGTTCTCTATTAAACTCCATTCCATCTGCGTATGCTGAAAAAGAAAAATTGCATGTAATTCAAGGGGTGGTTCCTTCGTTAGCGAAGCTTCCTCGCACAGGTTGTCGCTTCCAAGCTCGAATTCCATGGATTAGACCTGATCAGCACGAGGAAAATCCAATTTTACATGAAGTAAAGCCAGACCATTGGGTGCGTTGTACTTGCTACAAGCATTTCAACTTCCAAGATAAGAAAGGAGATGACGTAACTCATGGCACTGCTTAAAGTAGAAGATTTAAAAGTACATTTCCCAATTAAAGGTGGTTTCTTCGGCCGCACATTAGATTACGTGCGTGCTGTCGATGGTGTAAGTTTTGAATTACAACCAGGTGAAACATATGGGATCGTTGGTGAATCAGGAAGTGGCAAATCAACAACGGGTAAAGCAATTATGCATTTAACGAAAGCAACAGAGGGTAGCATTCATTTTAATAATAGGGATTTAACAAAGTTAAGTCGCTCTGAGCTACGTGAACAACGAAAAGATATTCAAATGATTTTCCAAGATCCGTATTCATCATTAAATCCGAAGAAACGTGTTCTCGACATTATTGCTGAGCCTCTTCGAAATTTTGAGAAGCTCTCACCTGATGAAGAACGTAGAGCAGTTCAAGAATATCTTGATAAAGTTGGTCTAAATCCAGAGTCAATTTATAAATATCCACATGAATTTTCCGGTGGGCAAAGGCAGCGGATTGGTATTGCACGCGCTCTTACATTAAAACCGAAGCTTATTATCGCTGATGAACCTGTATCAGCACTGGATGTTTCTGTACAAGCTCAAGTATTAAACTTCTTACAAGATTTACAAGCTGAGCTCGGACTAACATACTTATTCATTAGTCATGATTTAGGTGTAATTCGTCATATGTGTGACCGTATCGGTGTTATGTATCGCGGACGCATCGTCGAAGAAGCAACTAGTGCAGAAATTTATAGTAATCCGCAACATATTTATACGAAGCGCCTAATATCAGCAATTCCTGATATTCGTCCTGAAAACAGAGAGAGACAGCGTAAGCTCCGTCAACAAGTAAGCTCTGAATACGAGAAATCATACGAAAATTATTTCAATGAACACGGTCGGGCTTATGACTTAAAAGCAATCTCGCCAACGCACCGGGTGGCATTACCATAAGGGAGTGATAAAACATGTGGAAGTTTATATTACGGAGATTTTTAGTAATGATCCCGCAATTATTCGTGTTAAGTGTACTTGTCTTTCTACTAGCTAAGGCAATGCCAGGCGATGCCTTAACCGGCAGAGCGATGAATCCAAAAGCGGATCCAAAAGTGATTGAAGAACAACGTGAAAAGCTTGGATTAAATGACCCAGTTGCAACACAATATGTTCGCTGGATTAAAAATGCCGTCCAAGGTGACTTCGGTATTTCCTATGCACATAAAATGAAAGTAACCGATTTAATTGGAGAACGACTTGGAAATACAGTATCTTTAGCACTTGTCATTCTTATTCTTACTTATTTAATTGCCATACCACTAGGAGTTATAAGTGGGCGGTGGAATGATACATGGGCTGATCGACTCATTACCATTTACAACTATCTAGGATTTGCTACACCGCTATTTATATTTGCATTAATTATGCTCTTCCTATTCGGATTTAAGTTTGCAATATTCCCAACCGGTGGTAGCGTCGATCCTCAAGTTGCAACAGGTACATTTGCTTACTATTTAAGCAAATTGAATCACCTTCTATTACCAGCTTTATCCGGCGCATTAATTGCAACAGTTGGTACAGTTCAATATTTACGAAGCGAAATTATCGATACGAAACATAAAGATTTTGTTCGTACAGTAAGAGCAAAAGGTGTTCCAGAATCAAAAATCTATTCTAGACATATTTTACGAAATTCATTCTTACCAATTGCAGCCTTCTTAGGTTATGAAATTACAGGATTGGTTGGCGGTGCCATCTTCTTAGAAAGTATTTTTAGCTACCCAGGAATTGGACAGCTATTTATACAATCTATCTCTCAACGCGATTTTAGTGTAATAACTGCACTCGTTATGTTTACTGGATTTGCAACGTTACTTGGAACTCTCCTTTCAGATATTATTCTAAGCATCGTCGATCCACGTATTCGTATTGATTAAAGAAAGGAGCAGACGTTATGTTAGCAAACCCTGAAAAACAAACTGAAGTTGTTCATTACGAAAAAAGCCCTTCTGGTTTCTCTATTATGTGGCGAGAACTTCGTAAAGATAAATTAGCAATGTTTTCACTTATTTTCCTAGCAATCTTATTACTAGCAGTCTACGCAACATCTTTTATTATGAAACAAGAAGATATTGTACGAGTTGATTTATTCGCTATTTATGCTCCTCCCTCTGCTGAACATTGGTTAGGAACAGATTACGGAGGACGCGATATTTTCGGCCAACTTATTATTGGTACACGTAACTCATTTACAATTGGATTAGCAATTACTATTCTTTCTTGTTTAATTGGCCTTTCGATTGGATTAATTGCCGGTTATTTTGGAGGAGCTATTGATAATATCATTATGCGCATTATCGACTTTGTTATGGTTTTACCATTTTTAATGCTTGTAATTGTATTTATTACACTTGTTCCTACATTCAATATCTTTACTTTCATTTTAATTATGAGCGTGTTCTTATGGACAGGAAAGGCAAGATTAATTCGCTCAAAAGTATTAACTGAAAAAGAACTAGATTATGTCTCTGCATCTAAAACTTTAGGAACACCAAACTGGAAAATCATCCTTTTCCAAGTACTACCTAACTTAAGTTCCATTATCATTGTTAGTATTACATTAAACCTTGCTGGAAACATCGGTATTGAATCTGGTCTAACTTTCTTAGGATTTGGTCTACCAGAAAGTACACCAAGCCTTGGTACACTTGTTAGTTATGCTAGAAATCCAGATGTATTACAAGAGAAATGGTGGATTTGGTTACCCGCATCAGTCATGATTTTAACATTGATGCTGTGTATAAATTTTATTGGTCAAGCGCTACGCCGTTCGGCCGACGCAAGACAAAGAAAAGGATAAGGGGTGGAAGAAATGACAAATAAGCCAAAGTTTTTCAAAGTATTAAGTACACTTGCGGTTTCAACATTACTACTTTCAGCATGTGGGGGCAGTGGTGGTAGTGAAAAAACGAGCAGCACAAAAAAAGTAGATACAAATAAATTTAGTGCATCTGTTAAAAATGATAAAAAGGAAATTAAAGATGGTTCATTAACATATGGTCTTGTTTCTAACACACCATTTGAAGGACTTTTGAACTTCGCTGTATATGAAGGAGATCCTGATAACCAAGTCATTACCATTTTCGATGAATCTTTATTATCAAATGACGAAAACTGGGAATACACGAATGATGGTGCTGCTACATATGAAATTTCTAAAGATAAAAAGACAATTACACTGAAAATTAAAGATAATGTAAAATGGCATGATGGAAATCCTGTTACTGCAGAGGATTTAGAATATTCTTATCTTGTAATTGGTAGCAAACAATATGCCGGTTCTCGCTATGACACTCAAATGCAAATGATTGAAGGTATGGAAGATTACCACAATGGAAAAGCTGACAAAATTTCAGGTATAAAAGTAACGGATCCAAAAACAATTTCGATTACATATAAAGAGCCGAATCCTTCAGTGAAAACTGGGCTTTGGGCATACCCTCTTCATAAGAAATATTTAGGAGATGTACCAATCGATAAATTAGCAGAATCTGATAAAATCCGTAAAAACCCAATTGGTTTTGGACCTTTTAAAGTGAAGAAAATTACTCCTGGAGAATCCGTTGAATTTGAACGTTTTGATGACTATTATGGTGGAAAACCAAAGCTGAAAAGCATGGTTTTAAAAGTTGTTAACCCTTCCGTTGTTAACGCGTCCTTAAAAAATGGCGATATTGACATTGCTGAAGTAAGTGCAGATCAATATCCAAATGTAAGTAAATTAAAAAATGCACAATTAGTCGGTAAAACCGATTTATACTATAGTTATATCGGCTTTAAATTAGGCCATATGGATAAAGAAAAAGAAGAAGTAGTGATGGATAAAGAGAAATTTAAAGATGTTCGTGTACGTCAGGCGATGGCGTATGCTATTGATCGAAAAGAAATTGGTGAAAAATTATATCACGGCCTACGTTATCCGGCTAACTCACCAATCCCACCATCTCTACCAAAATATCATAACAATAAAATTGGTGCCTATGATAAAGATGTAGAGAAAGCTAAAAAGTTATTAGATGAAGCTGGCTATAAAGATACGAACGGGGATGGATTCCGTGAAGATCCGAATGGTAAAGAATTTAAAGCTAATTTCTTATCAATGAGTGGTAGCGATGTAAGTGAACCACTTGCAAAATTCTTTATTCAATCTTGGAAAGACATCGGGCTAAAAGTTGAGCTTCTTGATGGTCGCTTGCATGAATTCAACTCATTCTACGATATGATAAAAAAAGATGATCCAAAAGTTGATCTTTTCGCGGCAGCTTGGGGAACTGCATCTGATCCAGACCCTTCTGGTATTTGGGCTAAAGACGCATCGTTCAATTACACACGTTGGGCTACTGACAAAAACACAGAATTATTAAAAGAAGGTATTTCTCCAAAAGCTGCTGATGAAAAGTACCGTAAAGATGTATACGATAAATGGCAAAAATTAGTTCATGATGAAGTGCCATTAATTCCACTTCATTATAAATTTGACTTAAAAGGTGTAAATAATCGCGTAAAAGATTATAAATATACACCAGTGGATCAATATAAATGGGGTAACGTTAGCGTAACAAGCGATAAAGCAGAAACAGAGAAATAAGAAAATAGCTCCTGGCGCTGAGATACATGCCAGGAGCTATTTTTTATTTACAATCCTTCTCTTGCTATTAATAACAACCAATTCCTTCCCTACTCTAAAATTAAAAGATTTGATGAACCATCTTTATTAAAATAGCTAACGTAACAGATGCAGCGAATCCCCCTAAACAAATAAGACCGACACCTTGGCTATATGATAAATTTTGAAATGCTTTCATCTTTTTCATCCCCCCTCTCTCCCCTTCGATATGTTTATTTTACCAATGGAATAATTTTCATAACATCGATTTCACTAACAACTAACTTACAAATTTGTAAGTTAACTATTCCCCTTTAAAGCTATATATCTAGTATGTCCAAGCTCTCTCCCTTTATACGTCAAAAAAGACCTCGAATTATATCAAGGTCTTGCTTACACTACAGAATATATCACTCAATTTATTTAATAATCATCACCGGGCATTTCACACGTTTTGCTATTTTATGACTGACACTACCAAGCACCATTTCTTGCAATGTATTTAATCCTCTACTCCCAGCAATAACAAGGTCTATATCCCCTGTATTTACATATTGAACGATCGTATCTCCAGGATCACCATGTAATATCGTAATTGTATAAGGAATGTCCTCTTTCTTTAATAAACCTTCAATCTCTTTTAATTTATCTTTTCGACTAGCCGATATTGTTTCTAAATCTGTTTGACCTTGTATAATATCTGATTTTGCCGTTCTATTATCTACTACGTACACAACTTCAACATTTGTTTCTTCATTAAATTTCGCAATATACGTTGCATGTTCCGCTGCTCGAAGTGCATGTTCAGAACCGTCACATGCTAATATAATTTGTTTGTACATATGCTGAATCCCCTTTTCGTTATCCTACCCGTATTATATAATAAAGCCCCCTAAAAAGGAGGCTTCTAACTAGCAATTCTTTTATTATAAGTAGCTAAATTTGAAATGATCTTCGAGCTTCGTTCATTTAATCCCGTTATACTTACTTTCACGCCACTTTGTTCATACTTCATGATAACTTTATCAATTGCGGCTACTGCTGAATCGTCCCATACGTGTGCGTGAGTAAAATTCAACTCAACTTCTTTTACATCTTCATTGAATGAAAAGTTATTTATAAAGTCTGCTGTAGATGCAAAGAAAAGTTGACCGTGAATTTCGTATATTTTCTTATTTTCAATATATAAATGTTTCACGTGAATCTTTGCCATATTGAAAGCAAATAAAACTGCACTAATTACTGTTCCGATAATTACACCTAATGCTAAATTATGTGTAATTAAGACAATCACAACTGTTACGATCATAACTAATGCATTTCCTTTTGGTACTTTATGAATCGTTGTTACAGAGTTCCAATCAAACGTTCCGATTGAAACCATAATCATAACTGCAACTAATGCTGCCATCGGAATATGAACGACATAGTCACCTAAAACAAATAGTAAAACGATTAAAAATCCACCCGCTACAAATGTTGATAAACGACCTCGTCCACCTGATTTAATATTAATAACAGATTGTCCAATCATTGCACATCCTGCCATTCCTCCGAAGAAACCAGCCACAATATTTGCAATACCTTGCCCACGTGCTTCCTTATGTTTATTACTTTCCGTATGCGTCATATCATCTAAAACTGAAGCTGTTAATAATGACTCTAGTAAACCGATAATTGCAAGCATAACTGCGTACGGTAAAATAATCCCTAATGTCTCAAGTGTAAAAGGCACGTCAGGCATACTAAAGAATGGTAATTCTTTCGGCAAGCTTCCCATATCTCCTACTGTTTTCAACTGTAATCCGCTCATAAGTGCAATACTTGTCACAATAATAATGGAAATCAGTGTAGACGGTACAGCAGTCGTAATACGTGGAAATATATATATAATTGCAAGTCCTAATACGACAAGTGCATACATTTGCCAAGTTGCATTTTTAAAATGCGGCAATTGCGCTGTAAAAACTAAAATTCCAAGTGAATTTAAAAAACCACTCATAACAGATTTAGGAACAAACTTCATAAATGAGCTCAGTTTGAACACGCCAAAAATAATTTGGACAATACCCGTTAATATTGTTGTAGCAAATAAGTATTGCAAACCGTGATCTTTAACGAGCGTCACCATTAATAATGCCATTGCACCTGTTGCAGCTGAAATCATCCCAGTTCGTCCACCAACAAATGAAATGGTAACTGCAATACAAAAGGCTGCGTATAACCCAACGGTCGGATCCACGCCTGCAATAACAGAGAAAGCAATCGCTTCAGGAATTAATGCTAAAGCAACGACAATTCCCGATAGTACATCCCCTCTCACATTGGAGAGCCAATCATTTTTTATCGTTTGAAACAAAATACCACTCCTCTACTCTTTTCTCATTTGATTTTCTCCATAAGAAAACCTGGCCGACTGCACGAAGGCTATTATATAACGAGTAGAGAGATTTTTGCTATGTAAAAGTTTCCTAAAGAAAAAGGCACTACCTTAGTAGCGCCCTTGTTCATTATATTAATGTCCACCGTGCCCTTGACCACTTTCTTGTACAATCTCTAACCTCTCATCCAATATACCTTGTGTTTCAAATGAAATATCACTCGTACTTCCTAATAGGAAGCCGTGGTTATACGGTCCAAGTGTTGGGTCATCTTTAAACTTCGGCTGAATACTAGCAAGGAAGTCATACACTGGTTGTGAAGCTTTTCCTTCTTCTAACAATACAATAGGGGCATGTTTACCCATATGTGAAAAAGGTGCTCCCGCAACTGCTAAGTCTGGTGTTTTACTTGAAACAAATGATAAACCGTGACCTGGTTTTGTGAACCCCCACCCAAATTTCGTTTTTGTATCTTTAAATTTCGCAAACGCAACGGAATTTTCTGTTGGGGTTTCACCACTAATACGCGTTACTTTCCCGTATTTACTTAACTCTTTTTCTACTGCTTTTGAAATGATTTTTTCTGGTCCTAATACATATATATTCGCTTTATCTTTTCTCATCTTTAATGCCTCTATCGTTGCTTCTGGCACCTTATCTTTCTCTGTATATAAAAGCGGTTCTGGCATATGAGAGATCCAATTTACAGCTGGTGTTGTATATAAACGCCCTTCTTCTTCAGACGAACCGATAATAACACTATTTGGATAGCTTCCTGTTATATCGGCATATTCTTTATCCACATCTTTAGCAAATATAGCTGGATTTGTTTCTTTTATTTGCTTTACTTTATATGCTTTTAATTGCTCTAGGATAGATGCACCTACATCCCCCATCACCATAATTTGTGTTCCATCTTTCGTTCCGAGCGGATTTAATCGTTGTATTTCTTTTAACGTCATTTCGGGTATCTTTTCTTTTTCTATAAATAAAATCGGCCCGTTATTCGGATGGTGAATAAGGTCCGCACTCGCAATACCTAATTGCCATTCGGTTACTGGTACTAAAATAATAGCGCCTGGCTGATTCTCTTTATGCGTTGCTGGCCATATCGTTTGCGAAGTTAATACTGCCATTTGCAACGGATCGTTTGTGTTTAATCTCGTTACATTTTTTAAGCTTGTCGTTAATAAATCATTCGATGCACCTTCGTTCATTTCTTTCGGCGCAGTTACCTCCTGATTCATTTTCATTTCCTTTTGCTCTGTTTTCTTCTCTTTTGTAGATTCATGATTTTTATGATCTGTATTCGTTTGTCCACACGCTGCAAGACCAACTGCTGTAATTATTGTTATCCCAAAAATTCGGGTCATCTTTTTCACTATACCGCCTCCGTATGAATCGTTTTCGAGCCAATATGATTACCTAAAATGAAATTTCACCTTTACAATAACAAGCAATTCTGAAGAAATTATGCAGATGCATGATAATCTGCACCATTTCTTCATGATTTTGACTTACAATTTAAATAATAACTACAAATGTGGAGGTACTCTATGGTCGATATACTACTCGTAGATGATGAGCCGAGAATGCTTGAATTATTAACACTTTATCTTACTCCGATCGGATACAACTGCGTATGTGCAATATCCGGGGAAGAAGCTATTTCACATATAGAAAATCGAAACTTCAAATTTGTTTTACTCGATATTATGATGCCAAAGATGGATGGTTGGGAAACGTGCAAAAGAATTCGATCCTTTAGTAACGTTCCTATCATTATGGTAACGGCTCGTGATCAAACGATAGATGTCATTCAAGGGTTAAAACTTGGAGCCGATGATTACGTAACGAAACCTTTCCATGAAGAAGAGCTTTTCGCAAGAATTGAAGCTGTTTTAAGGCGAACGAATCAACACGCGCAAATACAATATCACGGCATTTTATGGGATGAGGCAAAACACTTCGTTTCTGTCTATAATGAAGAACTTCTTCTCACTCCAATCGAATTCTCTTTACTCGGATTATTTTTACGTCATGTGAACTACGTATTAAGCCGTGATCAGCTCATTGAACGAATTTGGGGATTAAATACAAATACAGAAGATAGAACAGTCGATTCACATATTCGTAATTTGCGTGATAAATTACGAAAAGTAAATTTCCCTATTGATCACCATTTAAAAACTGTTTACGGAGTCGGATATCGATGGGTTGATACTCTAGAGTAAGGAGCTAAACGATGAAGCGCATTTCTATTCAACTCGGATTTTATTTTTTAATTGTTACACTGTTAATCGAAAGTGTTCTATTTGTCTTGCTTTATTATAGCCTTGTCAACAATAGAGTAAATGAAGAAATGACAGCTTTATTAAAGCGCGGAAATAGTCACCGAGATGTCCTTGAAAAATATTTTGATAAGCAAACAATTTCCCATGTTGCACTAATGGAATCCGAAGCCGAAACCACTGTCGTTATTACAAATGCAAATAAGGATGTACTAGCTAAATCCAACGAAATAAATACTACTATAAAAAAGCATATTGAAAAGATGCAAACACGGACAGATCATGACGGAGCAATTATAGAGAATCATTGGAAAACATCTAATTATATATGTACAGTTAGCCCCATTGTAGTGGCTAGAAAAACGGAAGGCTATGTATATATGTTTCTCGGAACGGAATCAATCGAGGAAATGATTAACGGGCTAACAAAACAATTCATTATTGCCGGAGTCATTACGTTTCTATTAACAGTCATCACCATCTTTCTCTTATCACGGTTGTTAACAAAACCATTGTTACACATGAAACATGCCACTGAAAAAATGAGTAAAGGCGATTTATCCGTTTCGTTAACGACTACTCGCAATGACGAAATTGGTGAACTAGCATCGTCTATTCAAACACTTGCTAATGATTTACATTATATGAAAACAGAGCGAAGTGAATTTCTAGCAAGTGTTGCTCATGAATTACGAACACCGTTAACATACGTAAGAGGTTATGCTGACATTGCTTTAAAAGAAACCACATCTCCTGAGCAACGTTTGCGATATTTATCTATTATAAAAGATGAGTCTGATTATATTACGAACTTAGTTCAAGATTTATTTTCACTTGCACAAATGGAGCAACATAACTTTTCTATTCAAGTAAAGGAAGTACATTTACACACCTTCCTTACTCGCATAGCCGAAAAAGTAAATGCCATGTATAAAGAAAGATACATTACAGTTTCTTTCTCTTGTCCTCCTACACTGGTAGTAAACTTAGATGAACAGCGATTTGAACAAGTTATAATAAACATGTTAAATAACGCTTATAGACATTCAAAAGAACATTCTCATATAAACATTTCTGTTACAGAAGAACATAAAAGTATCTCCATTACACTTGAAGATGAAGGCGAAGGTATTCCTCCTGAAGACCTCCCTCACATTTTCGACCGCTTTTATCGAGTTGATAAAGCAAGATCACGCGCTACAGGTGGAACTGGTTTAGGACTATCTATCGTTAAAGAAATTGTAGAACTACACGGCGGAGATGTTACTGTAACAAGCGAAGTCGATCACGGGTCTTGCTTTATCATTTCATTACCATCTATACAAAAACACGACTACTGATGGTAGTCGTGTTTCTTTATCCCGCTATTTGCCGGGCAGTAAAACCCCTACCTCAAAATTCAGCGGAAGCAAAGAAGTTAGGTGGGGTATCAACTGCCCGTAAAAGCCCGATTGGTGAAGGCTAATAATCAGTGGGAGATGAACAAAAAACCCACTGATTAAAGTTTCACTTTATAATATAAATTGACAAATTGCCCAAAACGTTTCGTATCCGTTAAAGTTAAATTAATTTCTGGATTCTTTTCTTTAAATAACGGAACACCAGAGCCTAATATATGCGGTGTAATCGTAACAATATATTCATCAATTAGATTATTCTTAAAGAATTCTCTCAGTAGCTCTCCTCCACCGACCATCCATATTTTAGATCCTTCTTGTGCTTTTAACCTTTTAGTAAACTCCACTACATCTTCATTTACAAACTCCACGTTTCCGTCTGAACCTTTTTCTGAACGAGAAAAAACATAGCATGCTTTATCTAGGTACGGAAATGTTTCTGTATGCTCTACTACATAATCGTACGTTCGTTTTCCCATAATGATTGTATCAATCGTTTCATACATTTCTGTATAACCGTTATCTCCCTCTCCTTCGGTTTCCATTAACCACTCTAAATCATCATTCTCTTTCGCAATATATCCATCCAAACTAGCGGCTATAAATAAAACAACTTCACGTGACATCTCTTTTCCTCCTTACAACGTATATTGATAAAATTACCTTATACACACTATACTAACCTTAAAACATGACAATTCATGTCATGTTAAAAAAGAAACGAGTGAGATAGTTGTCAAAAGCAAAACGTTTACTAGACATTCTTATATTCGTGTCTGCGAAAAGAACATTTACAGCTCAGGAAATAGCTGATGAATTTAATATTTCCGTTCGTACTGTTCATAGATATATTTTAGATTTAAGTGATATGGGATTACCCCTTTACGCAGAACAAGGTCGTAATGGAGGATATAAAGTATTAACGAATAAAGTCATTCCGCCTATTTTATTCACCGAAGAAGAAGCAGTATCCATCTTTTTTGCTTTTCAGTCTTTAAGCTACTACAGAGACTTACCATTTAACACAGAAATCAATTCCGTTACGCATAAACTGTATAGCTCTCTACAACATGATGCGAAAGCGAAAGTTGATAAAATACGTTCTTATATTGCTTTTTGGAATCCGAAGAGAGCAATTGATACCCCTCTTTTAAACGAAGTGTTAACCGCGGCTATTGAAAATAAAGATTTACACTTTCAATACGAATCTAAATCGGGGATAAAAACAAAACATGTTCATCCTATCGGGGTATATGCTCATGATGGGCTATGGTACTTACCATCCTATGACTTCAGTAGAAAAAAAGTATTACTGTATCGCGTTGATCGTATTCTTTCTATATTATCAACAGAAGAAAATGAAGATACGTTCATGAATTTAGAAGAATGGTTCGACTCGAGCTCTAACGTAGTACACATTCCTACCCAGTTACATGTCTCATTAACAGCAGAAGGCGTGCGCCAATGTAAAAGCGTTCCTTACCTTGAAGAATTCGTGGTAGTAAACGAAGACGGGACAGGGTATATACATTCAACAATTGATAAAGGTGAAATTAACTTTATTACCCCTTTATTTTATAGACTTGGAAAAGATGCACGAGTTTTAGAGCCGAAAGAATTAATAGATGGTTTACGTATGCGTGCGAAAGAAATTTTACATATGTATGAAGACGAAAAAAGCTGCTAACTATAAGCAGCTTTTTAGTCTAGTTGTTCCTATTATGTTTACGATTGACGAATATCGAACCACCAACGATTTTTCTCATTCATATTCTCAGTTCCACTAGAACCACTGTAACGGAAAGCTTCAAGGAAAAGTGAACCTAATTTATCCTCATCTACAAAATAGCCTAATTTAACATTTACCGTTTGTCCTGGTCGAATACTGCCAATATTATAAAAGCTTTTTCCATCTCCGTGAGGTTCTAAATAATCAACTTCGCCTGTCATAATATTTTTTTCCTCAATTCCATCTCTTTCAGCGTAGTTCCATGCATTACCTTCAGATTTAAGCAACTTTATGGATGGATGCATATAGATTTCTTTTGTCGACTTTTTACCAATATTTTTCACTGTTGTTGTTAAGTAAACAAATTTAGGATTAACTAATTTTGATTCTACTAATTTATCAATTGAATCTTTACCATTTCCGAGTTTATATTCATCCCGTCTGTATGGTAGCAATTCTCCCATCTGATTTAAAGCCTTATTCTCGCTTAGTATTTCTAAGCCACGTTCATTAAAGTTTTCTTGTTTAAAATCTTTGATTGAATCAAAGACTTCAACTTTTTCTATTACATATTCAATTTGGCTGTTATCCATGATTATAGTTACTGGAACCTTTTGTCCTATATGAAATAGTCGTTTGCTATCTTTTTTCAAAGGAATAACCTTAGTTTTTTTAGGTTCATCTGCTTTGCTAAAACGATTTTCATCATAATCTACTATATGTGATGCCTTTTCTTTTGACGTAGGCTCAAGTGAAATGCTCCCTAACACATCCATCATTTGTTCTTCGTTTACATCGGATCCAATATAACTTTCTAACATAATCCCTTCTTTCTCAAAAAAGAGAAAGACCTTTCTGTCAAACATTACATTGTTGTTTCCTGTTTCTTTATGGACAATTACTGCTTTCCTACCATTTATCTCTTTTTCTTCGTAACTTTTCGAGTACAAAGTTTGAAAATCTGTATTCTCCCCTACTCTCCGAAGAGCGAATGAAAATCCCCCCTTTGCATAGTTATCTTTAAAGGAATATTTCATAGCAGAGTCATCAATTGCCTCCATATTTTCTGGTAATTTATCGATTTTCAATTTATACCACTTGTCAGCCTTTTTCGAGTCCTTATTTGTTACTGAAACATTTACTTCATAATTTTGTTTTTGAACGATCATATTATAGACTTTTACTGCACCAAAAACTGTTGTCGGCATACCAATCAATAAACAAGCAGCAGCGATTAACATGCGATGTCTTTTACGCTGTTTCTGCGGTTGTCCATCTTTCAGCTTCATTTCCTCCATAAACAATTTCTTTTTGCGCGTATATGTATGTGAAAATTCATGTTGTTCTTCGAGTTTATCAAAATCATCTAAAGCAATTTTTTCAGCAAGTTCATATATTTCTTTGGAGTTCTTTGAATTCGTCATGTTGTATACCTCCTATCATATTTTGGACTCGTTTTCGAGCGCGTTCAAACTGCTTACGGACATTGGCCTCATTTATCCCCATGACATTTGAAATTTCTTGATACGTTAAGTTATAGAAGACTTTGTACTTAAACACCTGTCTGTTAGATTCACTTAATTCTTTTAGCAATGTATCAATTTGAACCTCCGACATTTTACGTTTTTCCCACTCTTCAACATTTTCATCTACTGCTTCTATTGATTCTCTTTCATATTCTTCTAAAAATGTTTCATGTCGTTTATTTTTTCGGTAACTATCAATCGCCTTGTTTTTCGCTACCCTCAAAATGTAGCGTTTAAGCTCTTCAGTGCTCAAGCTATGAAGCTTTTCCAAGTTCTTATAAAGAGTAATAAACGTCTCTTGAACTGCATCTTCAGCCTGTTGAATATTATTTAAAATAGAATAAGCTACATAATAAATTTTTTGTTCATATAACTCATATAGCTCTTCCATCTTTTCATAATCGTTGTTTATAACTTTCATATAATTCCTCCTCTCACTCTATATAACGAATGGGCGATATAATTTGTGACACAGCGATATCGTCTTATAGATAAAATCTAATAATAGAATAAACAAAAGCCCAATTTCTCTATTTTAACTGAGAAATT
Organism: Bacillus cereus group sp. BfR-BA-01379; assembly: GCF_022663605.1. Taxonomy (NCBI): domain Bacteria; kingdom Bacillati; phylum Bacillota; class Bacilli; order Caryophanales; family Bacillaceae; genus Bacillus; species Bacillus cereus group sp. BfR-BA-01379. The sequence continues at coordinate 20,355 of NZ_JAKUFT010000039.1, read as the reverse complement.
GGGCTTTTTAATATTAGAATTTTCCTGACTGCTACGCCTTTTCAGTAAACAGTATTTGCTCTATCGCTTCTTGTAACAAATTCTTTGTCTCTTCAAAGTTATGATTCTGCTGTTCTCCTGACTGCACCGCATAAAACTCAGCAAACGAACGCTCTTTATATCTCGGTACGACATGCATATGATAATGTGTTAACTCATTAAAGATTCCACCATTTTGACAAACTGTAATTCCATCTGGTTTATATAATGATTTAATCGCTTTTGCAATCAGCTTAGCAGCATCCATAATGGATTTCGCTATAACATCATCTAATTCGTCCACTTCTACAACATGCTGCTTCGGCACAATTAAAGTATGTCCTGGATAGAAAGGTTCATGATCTAAAAAGCAAGTTACATAATCATCTTCATATACTTTATATATTTTTTCCTCTTCGTTTGCTAATTTACAGCCTAAACAGTCCATTACACTTTCCCCTCTTTCAAAAACATAAAAACGTGAGAATACGGCTCTCACGTTTTTATGTTTCACTTTATTAGTTCAATTGTTTCCGTAACCTTTATACTATCTTTTACAGATTGAACAATCGTGCAATTTTTCACTGCAAGTTGTAGCGCCTGGTCCAATTGCTCTTCTGTAATGTTTTGTGCTTTAATTTTATAGTGCAAATGAACACTTTCAACTGGTTTTGATAAAGCTTCACTTCTACCAATTTCAGTCTCAATTGTAAACGTATCGTATGTAATACGTTTCTTTTCTAAAATTGTTCGAAAGACAATTGCACTGCATCCTGCGATAGAAGAAACGAGTAATTGTAACGGTGAATACCCATCTTCTTTTCCAATTGCTAATGGACCATACGATAAATCTGCCTGTATATCATCATGCTTAATTTTTATTTTCATACTTCGCTTCCATCTCCACTTTCATCGGTTTCTTCCGTTTCTTACTCATATAATAATATATATAGCAGAAAATGATAAATGGAATACCACAGTATAACGCCATTCGTTGTTCTGGAATAAACGCTAAACTAATAACAACGATACTATTTGTAATTAAAGCTAAAATAGGAACAATCGGATATAACGGTGTTTTATATTTTAAGTCCTCTAACTTTCCTCCGCCTTTTATATACTGACTTCTAAAGCGAAGTTGCGATAGAGCAATAATAATCCAACTTGATACAGCTGATAAACCAGCTATAGATAATAAATACATGTATACTGTATCTTCTGCAAGGAAGCTTGTGAATAAAGATAACCCTGCTACTGCAATCGTTACGACTAGCGCTGTAATTGGAATACCTCGTTTATTTACTTTCTTGAAAGAAGTTGGTGCCATTCCTTCATTTGCAAGTGACCATAATATACGAGTTGCCGCGTATAATCCTGAATTCGCTACAGATAGTAACGCTGTAATAATAACGAAGTTCATAATATCAGCTGCGTATGGAATACCGATTTTATCAAATACGACTACGAATGGGCTTTCAATTACGCCAGCTTCTTTCCAAGAAATTAATCCTACTAAAATCGTCATTGTTAAAATGAAGAATAACATAATGCGCCATACTGTATTACGAATCGCACGTGGAATTGTTTTTTCTGGATCTTTACTTTCTCCTGCTGCAATCCCGATTAACTCTGTTCCTTGGAATGAGAAGTTAACCGTAATCATCGTAAGTAATACGGCAGCTAGTCCATTCGGGAATAATCCGCCATCGCTTACAAAGTTAGAGAAAAGAGGTGCTGCTTCTTTTCCGTCATATGATATAAACCCTAGTAATGCACTACCACCAAGAACAACAAATGCAAGAATTGTAACTACTTTAATACTAGAGAACCAAAACTCTAATTCAGCATAACTCTTCGCTGAGATAGCGTTTGAAGCATATAAAATAACGCCGAATACGAGACACCATACCCAAACATCAACATTCGGAAACCATCTTTTCATCATTAAACCGATTGACGTTAATTCTAGTCCTACTGTTACTGCCCAGCCAAGCCAATATAGCCAGCCGATCATAAAGCCCGTTCCTGGTCCAATAAACTTCGTCGCATACTTTTGAAAAGAGCCTGAAACTGGCATTGCTACCGTTAACTCTCCAAGACAAAGCATTGTTAAATACATAATAAATCCGCCTACTAAATATGAAAGGATGGCTCCCCCTGGTCCAGCCTGATTAATGGTGTAACCTGAACCTAAGAAAAAACCAGTCCCGATTACACCACCTAGTGCGATCATAAATAAATGTCTACTCTTCATCGTACGATGTAATTTCTCATTCGTTGGTTGCTGCATCTAAATCCTCCCCCTACCGATACCCCTATATCTTGTTAAAATTTTCTGATAATAAAAATATACACGAAAGCGATTACAATTTCTATATAAAATTAAAACTTTTCTGATAAAACAATACAAAAAATCGAATTATCGTGAGAATCAGATTCTAATTAGAGGAAAATAAGGATAAACAAGGAAAAATCTTTACATATATTGTAAAGGTTAACGGAGTTCTAATCTTCTCGATAAAATTGATAAACTATAATTTACGATAAAGTACATACAAGCTACTACTATAAACGTTGGAATCATATAATTTACATTCTGTCCGCTAATAATTTGAGCATTATGCATAAGCTCTGGCAGTGATATACCAACTGCTAATGATGTATCTTTCAGCAATGAAATAAACTGACTGACAAGTGGCGGGACCATTCTCCTTAATGCTTGTGGCAAAATAATATGCCAAAGTGCTTGAACATACGTTAATCCTGAAGACCTTGCGGCCTCAATCTGTCCTTTTTCAATAGATAATAGACCACTTCGAACAATTTCAGATATCATTGCTGCTTCAAATACTGTTAAAGCAACAATTACAGCTGTTATAATTTCTAATTTCAATCCTACTTCTGGAAGTGCAAAATACGTGAAAAATATAATTAAAAGTAGTGGTAAGTTTCGAATCACTTCAACGATAATTCCTAATACTTGTGAGACTACGGGGATTTTCATATAGCGCAATATCCCTATTACACTACCAATAATAAAGCTAAGTACAATTGCAACGAGCGCTACCTCTAACGTTATAAGTAATCCTTTTAATAAAAACAGAATATGATCCCCTGTTATTGCTCCCTTAAAATCCATTTACACCGCCTCCTTTGCCAAGCGTTTTTCTAAATAACGCACTAGCATACTGAGCGGAATTGTTAATATTAAATAAAATACCCCGACAAATATATAGACGTCGAACGTAACAAATGTCTTCGTTGAAATTAAGTCTCCTTGATACATTAAATCCGTACCAGCGATAATTCCAAGTATGGAAGAGTTTTTTACTAAATTGAGAAATTGATTTCCTAAAGGAGGGATTACGATTTTCATCGCCTGGGGTAAAACAACATAATACATTCCCTGTACATACGTTAATCCTGAAGACCGCGCCGCTTCCATTTGACCTTTTGCAACTGATAAAATACCAGCGCGAATGACTTCTGCAATAAATGCTGCCGTGTATACGGTAAGCGTTACTGTCCCTGCTACAAAACCATTTAAAGTAATTCCTATTACAGGTAAAGCGAAATAAAATATAAATGCAATTAATACGAGTGGAATATTTCTTACAAACTCTACAAAAGCTGATCCTATCCAATTTAAAATACGAATAGGTGCAATACGCATTACAGCCAAAATTACTCCCAAAATAAAGCTGCCTATTAACGCAATTACACTAGACATCACTGTATATTTAAAGCCTTCTAAATACATATCAATGTTATTCGTTAATATAGAAAAATCAGGCACATATTCTCCCCTCTTTCTTTACAAGAAGAGGATGAGTATCCCCTCATCCTCTTGCTATTTATCAATGGGAATACAGCTCCATTCATGAAACTATCACTTTACTACTCTTGTTTTTGCCCAATCCATTTCTCATACAATTTGTCGTACTCCCCGTTCGCCTTCATATCTTTTAGTAAGCTATTAATCTCTTTTGTTAAATCATCTGCACCTTTTTGTACCGCAATTCCGTACGGCTCATCCGTGAAAATTTTCCCTACAACTTCATAATTCGAATCTTGTTTTGCCATGCCGTAAAGAATTGCATTATCTGTCGTTAATACATCGCCTTTCCCTGCTTTTAACGCCGTAAATGCCTCACTGTAATTTTCAAATTCTAATACAGTCGACTCTGGAGATTTTTGGCGTATATTATTTGTAGACGTTGAGCCTTTTACCGCTAACACTTTCACACCTTTTTTCACATCATCAATATTTTTAATATCGCTTCCTTTTTTAACAAGTAACGATTGCCCTGCTTTAAAATATACATCTGAAAAATCTACTTCCTTTTTACGTTCTTCCGTAATTGTCATTGTTGCGATAATTGCATCAATATCACCGTTTTTCAGTAGTGGAATACGCGTTTTAGACGTTACTTCTTTTAATTCTAGTTTCTTTTCATCTCCAAGGATTTTTTTCGCAAGCGCCTTTGCGATATCAACATCAAACCCTTCTACTTGCCCTGTTGAAGGATTTTTCAATCCGAATAAGTTCGTATCATTCTTCACCCCAACTACTAGCTTCCCGCGCTTTTTAATTTGCTCCACAGCCTCGCCTTGCTTCGTATTCGTTTCTTTCGCCTCATCTTTTTTACTTCCACATCCAGCAACGACAAGTACGAATAAACATGAGAATACGATTAACGTAAATAACTTTTTCATTTTAAGCATGAAATTCCTCCTTTAATGATTTAACACTCTTCTTAAAAATAGACGCGCCCTTTCTTGTTCAGGACTTGCAAAAAATTGCGCCGGTGTTGTATCCTCAATGATCTTGCCATCATCCATAAATAAAATCCGATCTGCCACTTCTCGCGCAAATCCCATTTCATGCGTGACAACGACCATCGTCATCCCTTCTTTAGCTAGCGTTTTCATAACATCAAGTACTTCTCCGATCATCTCTGGATCAAGGGCAGACGTAGGCTCATCAAATAGCATAATTTCTGGCTGCATTGCGAGCCCCCTAGCAATTGCTACCCTTTGCTGTTGTCCTCCAGATAGTTGATGCGGGTATACACTAGCCTTCTCTGGGATTCCTACCTTCTCTAAATAAAACATCGCTGTTTTCTCAGCTTCTTCTTTTGAAACTTTATTTACTTTAATCGGTGCTAGTGTAATATTTTGAAGAACCGTTTTATGTGGATATAAATAAAAATGTTGAAAGACCATTCCAATATTTCGGCGTAATTCATTCATATCTGTTTTTGCATTGTGTACCTCCGTACCTTGTACAATTAACGCTCCATCTGTAATTGTCTCTAACTGATTTATACACCGTAGCAACGTACTTTTTCCTGATCCGGACGGCCCAACAACTACTACCACTTCACCTTTTTTCACTTGTACATTAATATCTTTTAAAACTTGAAAAGTACCATAATATTTATTTACATTACGAAACTCTATCAACATACTCCCCCCCTTCCCCTAACAAAGCATGTACATTCTTTTTATATTCAAAAATAGGCAAAAAAATAACTTCCAGCCTCATTTTGCCCATAAAAAAAGCAAAGGGATTTTCCCTTTGCTTTTTCATTTCTATTCTATTAAGATACTTCTTCTTTCTTATCTTTTCCGTATTCATGCTCCCAGAAATCAGCATTTTTAATTCCTAATGGCCCTGGATCGAATACTGGATCTTTTCCTTCTTTTTTCTGCTTTTCATAATCCTTTAATGCAACTAATGCAGGTTTTTGTAATAGTAAAATCGCAATGATATTTACCCATGCCATAATTCCTACACCGATGTCGCCTAAAGCCCAAGCTGTTGCTGCTGTTTTTATACAGCCGTAGAATACAGCTCCTAAAAATACAAATTTTAGTACCAGGGAAAGCCAAGGGCGGTCTTTATCACGATTTAAGTACGCGATATTCGTTTCTGCAATGTAGTAATACGCCATAATTGTTGTAAAGGCAAAGAATAGTAACGAAATTGCAACGAAACCGTTTCCAAATCCAGGGAAAACAGATTCTACCGCTGCCTGTGTATATCCTGGTCCTGGCTGAGCACCATTTAATTTATTTACGATAAAGTTTTTTCCGCTTGCATCAAATACGTTATACATGCCTGTAATAATCATCATAAATGCTGTTGCTGAGCAAACAAATAATGTATCAATGTAAACGGAAAATGCTTGCACTAAACCTTGTTTAGCTGGATGTGATACTTCAGCTGCTGCTGCTGCATGTGGTCCAGTTCCTTGTCCTGCTTCATTGGAATAAATACCACGTTTTACTCCCCAAGAAATGGCTAAACCGATAATACCACCGAAAGCCGCTTCTAAAGCAAAAGCACTTCTTATAATTAACATAAATGCTTCTGGCAATTTTTCAATATTCATAGCAACAATAACACAAGCTACTAAAATATAACCAACTGCCATAAACGGTACAACAACTTGTGCAACGTTAACGATTCGCTTTACGCCACCGAAGATGATAAGAGCTAATACAACAACTAATAAAGCCCCTGATACGGTAGTGTTAATTCCAAAAGCTGTTTCTAAGCTTACTGCAATACTATTTGCTTGCACACCTGGCAGTAAAAGCCCCGTTGCAAGAATTGTAGCTGCAACGAATACTAATGCATACCATTTCACACCTAAACCTTTTTCAATGTAATAAGCCGGTCCACCACGAAACTGTCCTTGATGTTTCGTTTTATATATTTGCGCGAGTGTTGATTCCACATAAGCTGATCCTGCTCCCAAAAAGGCTACTGCCCACATCCAAAATACAGCTCCTGGTCCACCGAAGGCAACCGCCGTTGCTACCCCAGCTATATTCCCTGTCCCAACGCGCCCTGATAATGAAAGTGCTAACGCTTGGAATGAAGAAACACCAGCCTCTGATTTTTCACCTTGAAATGTCAGCTTCACCATTTCTCCTACATGCCTTACTTGTAAAAACCTCGTTCGAATGGAAAAATATAAACCTACTCCTAAACATAAATAAACAAGTGCTGGACTCCAAACAATATTATTTAACCAGTTTACGAAAGCTTCCAACATTCCCCCTCCTTCTTTATAAAGAATATTCAGAATATATATAAAATTATAAGTGTATAACGAATCTAGGACAATATTATTTTAATAAAGTAAACATATTTTTGTATAAAAAAACAAAGTATACATTTATTTTATATACTTTGTTTTGAACAAAATGTATTATATATTCACAATTGCTTCTCTTTTTATAATTCTTTCGTACAGCTCTTCTGATAATTTCCTGAAGTTATCTGGCATATCTTTCCCTTTAAACTTCTTTTGAAGCGTGCCATATAAACCTATATCGCGTAAGCGTAAAAATAGCGGTAACGATTCATACCAACTATCCGCCAGTCTGTGCTCATACCCATATCCTTTTCGTAACACTTGTAATTGTTTACGAGCAAAACCTGTCTTCTCTTCCGCTGTCCACGGTGTAAATAGAACAGAGTAATAGAGAACCATCGCTAAATCATGTATAAAGTAATTATAAGCCGCATCATCAAAGTCAAAGATTGTTAGCTCTTTACCATCATAATGAAAATTACCTGGATGAATGTCACCGTGCATAAGGCCGAATGTTTCTCTTTCAATTGGAAGAGCCTTTATTTCATCCATTAATACCGCTGCAATCTTTTTTACTTGATCATCTTCTAATTCATTAACAATGCCACTTTCATCTTCTTCCCACGTATCACGATAGTCTGTTTTAGGATAGTTCATTGTTAGGCGATGCAGTTGTCCAATTGCTTTGCCCCATGCTTCAAAATAAGCATCTCCCCAATAAGGCGACTCTTCTCCTTTTACTTGCTCACCTTTTGCATATGTAAATAAAGAAGCGAAAAAGAAACTTTCATCCTCTGCTCCGATTTCTTCTACAAGATTTTGAGACGTTGAATAAAGAGGCCCTGCTACCTTTGCCCCATGCTCTGCAACATATCGTAAAAAATCTAGTTCCGCTTCGACTTCTTTTTTTGAACGGTGAGAAGAGTGGGTTAAACGTAATACGTAATCTTCACCACGATTGCCCTTCGCCTTAAAAATATAATTTTCAAAATCTCCAAGTGGTTTCTCTTCCACTATTACATGAAATGCCTTTGCTGCTCTTCTTAAAATCTCTTTTGTAAAAACTCGTTCTACAGATATTTCCATATGTATCCCTCCTATATATCTTCTTAATTCGACACAAACGTGAGAAGTACTGCTATGAAATTGAATAGTGCGTAGAAGATAATAGAACATAACCTTCAAGCCTATTTTTTCAAACAACCCAAGCATAATTTTCTCACAAAAAGCAAAAATTAACAGAAATGATTTCAAAGGAAAGGAGATGGAAAGTATGACTGAACAGAAAAGTTCACAACAAGATAATAACAAAAAGCATATGTTTCCATCACTTCCGGAGAACATTAATTACATTGAAAATAAACTTTTCCATTCTGATGATATAAAAAAACTAGATCTCCCTTTTCAAAACGGAAAAGGAACGATCTTATATATCGAATCCTTATCAGATCCAAATTTAATGCATCAATTAGCTCTTGAGCCATTATTAACGCGGTCTGATTTATCTTTAGAGAAAGCTTTTTCCACGTTAAATATGAAAAAAGAAACGAATTTGAATTATGGGGTACAGCTTTTATTACAAGGAAAATCCTTATATTTTCATGAACATGTCGACAGTTTTTGTATTTTCGAAACGGCTTTATCTTTAAAGAGAGATATAACAGAACCTGATAATGAAGGTATTGTACGTGGACCGCATACTGGTTTCGTAGAAGATTTAGCAACCAATTTAGCTTCTATTCGTAAACTCATAAAAAGTCCAAATGTCGTCGTTAAATATTTCACACTTGGTGAAGAAATGCACACGAAAGTGGCAATTGCTTACATGCAAAACATAGCGAATGACGATCTCGTTACAGAAGTAAAAAGACGGTTAGAAACGATTAAAACGGACGCACTTATGCCTCCAGGATACATACAAGAATTTATAGAGGATACGTCTTTCTCACCCTTCCCGCAGCAATTAAATACAGAGCGTCCAGATAGAGTCGCAGCAAATTTAATGGAAGGGCGCGTCGCTATTTTATCTGATGGAGATCCAACAGCGCTCATCGTACCTGTTACGTTATTCGCTTTCTATCAATCACCAGATGATTATAATAACCGCTGGATTGTCGGTTCTTTCGTCCGAATGATTCGTTTAGTAAGTTTTTTAATTGCTTTTCTCTTACCAGCTTTATATATTGCAACTGTCGCTTTTCATCCTGATGTGTTGCCGCTCGAACTTGTGTACACAATTAAAGCTTCATTAGAGAAAGTACCACTCCCACCTATTTTTGAAGCGCTCTTAATGGAGTTAATTTTCGAGTTATTACGGGAAGCTGGTATTCGTCTACCGAGCCGCGTTGGACAAACAATCGGTATTGTAGGTGGTTTAGTAATTGGTGATGCAATTGTAAAAGCGGGACTCGTTTCTTACACAATGATTATCGTTGTAGCTTTAACTGCAATCTCATCTTTTCTCGTTCCATCAAACGATATGAGTTCAGCTGTTCGAATTCTCCGTTTTCCATTAATGCTCCTTGCTGCCATATTCGGTTATGTAGGAATATCATTCGGTCTAATTATAACTTTCGTTCACTTATGTCAGCTTCATTCTTTTCATACACCATATCTTTCTCCCCTTGCACCAATGCGGATAAAGGATATGAAAGATTCTTTCGTAAGGCTACCAATTTGGTCATTTTGGGAAAGACCACATGATCCAAAACCGAAAAAAATGCAGCGCCAACATGTAACGAGAGAGGATGAGGACGGTGACAAACACGCAAAGTAAAATTTCTCTAGTTCAATTTACCCTTTTCGTTATTCAATGCCAAATCGGAGTCGGTATACTTTCTCTCCCAAACCGTCTTCACCCAATAGCGAAAGGTGGTGGGTGGATTTCTGCTCTCATCGCTGGACTTGCAATTCAGCTTATTATTTTACTTATGTGGCTTTTCTTAAAACGATTTCCTGATGCTGATATGTACGAAAGTGTTTGTATGTTATTTGGTAATAAATTTGGAAAACTATTAGGTTTTCTTTATGTTTTTTATTTCACTCTTATTGGTATGACAGTTATGTTAAGCGCTTGTAATGTCATTAAAGTTTGGATATTACAGGCCACTCCTTGGTCTGCCATTCTCATGCTATTTACAATAGCTTGTTGTTATGTAGCTTATAATACGTTTAAAGTCATCGTACGATTTTATGTCATGGCCTCTATTCTTATTTTACCTATGGCGCTTTTAATTGGACTTGGGCTCTCACGGGCTGATTTTTCTTATATTTTTCCCATTACAGAGGCTGGATGGTGGAATATTATTCAAGCATCGAAAGAAACAATTACGGCTATGTATGGTTTTGAAATCTTTCTCATCGCATTTCCTAAAGTAAATGGGACTGCTGTTGCAAAACTAAAAGCAATTTCTATCGCTAATGGATTTGTAACTCTCTTTTATGCTTTTACCGTTTGGATTTGCTTTATCGTATTTAGCCCAAAACAAGTTGAGCTTATTCCAGAACCAGTTGCTTACTTATTACGCTCCTTGCATATCGGGATTATAGACCGAACTGATTTACTATTCATACCAATTTGGATGATAACTGTTGTAGCTTCTATTGCTAGTTATTACTGTGCAGCCTCTATAGGAATCGGGCATATCTTCAATCTTGCTAATCATAAAAAGGCTGTTCCAATCGTTGGTATTATTGCTTTTAGTGTAGCCTTATTTATAGATACACCTGAAGAATTAAAAGTAATTTCAACTTTCACTGATAAGTTCACCTATATTTTCATCGTTGTCCTCCCTTTTTTATTTCTACTTTATTCAGTAATAAGAAAGAAGAAAGGAGAACAGTATGTTCAAAAAAAGAGTTAAATTACTTTTTATATTATGTACTAGTTCCCTCCTTTCTGGCTGTTGGGATCAAGAACCATTAAGAGAAGCGAGATTAGCTTATAGTATTGGATATGATATTACGGAAGAGAATAAACTTCAGCAAACGCTTGAACTCGTAAAAAGTTCAAGCGGAGAGCAATCTTCATTCGAGAATGAAATACATTCAGCAAACGGGCATAACGTAAGGGATACAAGCGATGCCTTAAAAAAAAATGTGACTGGTAATATTCGCTATTTCAAATATGGTGTTCAATTACTAGGAACCAAAATTCTAAAAAAAGGTATACTACCCTATTTAGATGTCAGCTTTCGGGACCCAACAAACCCAACGGCTTTAGTAAAACTTATTGCAGTAGATGGTGAAACGTCCGAAATACTGGAAAAAAAGAAAGTAGGAAATTTACTAATTGGAGATTTTCTAAAGAAAAAAGTGAAAAGCTTAGAAGATATGAGTGTATTTCCAAAAGAAACTTTAGAAACAGCTGCTACAAAAATGTTAGATCCCGGTAAAGACTTTACCCTCCCTTCTATAAAAATAAAAGGAAAAGAAGTAATTACAAACGGGTTAGCTTTATTTAACAATGATAAATTAACTGGGCATTTATCTTTGAAACAATCTGTTTTATTCGTATTATTAACCGGAAAAATGGGAACAAGCGCCCGTATAACCCAAAAACTTACTAGCGATGAATCAGAGAAAACATCTGATTATTTAACAATGGAAATTAGCAATCGAAAGTTAAAACGAGACTTAAAAATAACAACAGATAAAAAAGGAAATGTTTATGCTCACATTAAGCTCCAACTAAAAGTAATAGCACTTGAAGCCCCAAGAGATAATATTTATAAAATGGAAGCAAGAAAAAAACTAAATAAGGAATTATCAAAGCAACTTACGAAAGAAGCGAAAAAAATAACAAACAAACTACAAAAAGCAAATTGTGATGCTTTCGGAATTGGTAGACATCTCATTGCTTATCATCCTGACTTATGGAAGAAAAAAAATTGGAATAAAGATTATGCAAAAGTAAAATTTAAGCCTGAGGTAGAAGTAAGCATTTTGTATAGCGGTGTCTTAAAATAAAAGGTTGTATGCCACGCGGGCATACAACCTTTCTATTTCGTATAACGATATACAATGGATTCATATGGTCTTAAGTTAAGGTTTGTAATATTCTTGCTGGAATCTTTATAATTCGACAGTAGTATTTCTTGTTTCATTCCATCTAATTGAACATGTGCTGGTACAGCGTACGTTATTTCTTCTCCATAGAAGTTATTGATAACAAGTAATATTTCATCATTTACAGTACGTGTGTATGCCCAAATCTTAGGATGATTTCCATCTAAAATAGCATATTCTCCTTCTGTAATAACATCATACGTTTTTCTAAGTTCTATTAACTTTTTATAATGATAAAATACAGATTCCTTATCTTCTAATGCCCTCTCTACGTTTATTTCTGTAAAGTTTTCTGCCACTGAAATCCAAGGTGTACTTGTTGTAAAACCACTGTTTACCTTTTCATTCCACTGCATCGGAGTACGGGAGTTATCACGAGATTTTTGTTTTAAAATCTCGATAATCTCTTCTTTTGATAATCCTTTTTCTCGCTTTATATCGTATATGTTTAATGATTCTACATCGCGATATTGCTCAATGGATTCAAATTTAGGATTCGTCATACCGATTTCTTCGCCTTGATAAATGTAAGGTGTGCCCTGCAACATATGCATAGCTGTTGCTAACATTTTCGCAGATTCATTTCGGTACTTTCTATCATCACCGAAGCGTGACACAATACGAGGCTGGTCATGATTACACCAGAATAATGCATTCCATCCTCCGCCCTTTTGCATTTCAATTTGCCAATTAGACATAATCTCTTTTAATTTAATAAAATCAAAATCTGCTTTCGTCCACTTGTCTCCATTCGGATAATCTACTTTTAAATGATGAAAACTAAATGTCATACTTAATTCACTGCGCTCAGGGTTTGAATATTTAATACAATTATCAATTGTCGTAGATGACATTTCTCCAACTGTAATTACATCTTTCCCTTCAAAAACATTTCGGTTCATCTCTTGTAAATATTCATGAACCCGCGGACCATCTGTATAATATTTACGGCCATCGCTTGTCGCCTTACTTCCGTCATCATTTAAAAACTGTTGATCTTTTGAAATTAAATTAATAACATCTAATCGGAATCCAGTTACCCCTTTATCCAGCCAAAAACGCATCATATCATATACTTCTTCACGAAGTTTTTCATTTTCCCAATTTAAATCCGCTTGCGTCTCATCAAATAGATGTAAAAAATATTGCTCTGTCTTCTCATCATATTTCCAAGCTGACCCACCAAACTTAGATTGCCAATTATTTTTTTCATCACGCCAAATGTAATAATTACGATATGGACTATTTTTATCTTCCTTCGCTTCCTTAAACCACTTATGCTCCGTCGAACTATGATTTACAACGATATCAAGCATAATTTCAATATTACGTGCCTTTGCTTCTTCTAAAAGCTCTTCAAACTCTTCCATCGTTCCGTAAGATGGATCAATGCTGTAGTAATCACTTACATCGTATCCATTATCATTTTGTGGTGATTGGTATATCGGTGTTAACCAAATATAATCTACTCCGAGTTCTTTTAAATAATCTAGTTTCTCTGTAACCCCTTTTATATCACCGGTTTCTTTATTGTAATAGCTATTAAAGCTCTTCGGATAAATTTGATAAACTACACTTTTATGCCAATCCTTCATGTTTAACTTCCTCCTACTTCTGTTTTGCTCGTTTTGCAAATAACCACGTTAACGTAAATGGGATTACAACCGCGATAATCATTCCGACAATAAATATTGGAATCGATTTCGGAATGATAGAAATAAATGCTGGTAATCCGCCAATTCCGATGGCAGGTGCTAATACACCATTTAGCGTAATAAATATAGCTGCAGTAGCTGATCCTATAATCGCTGCATAGAACGGGAATTTATTTCGTAAGTTTACACCAAACATAGCTGGCTCGGTAATACCGAAATATGCTGAGATTGCTGATGTAGATGCCATACTTTTATCATTTTGATTTTTAGAAATCCAGAACATCGCAAGTGCCGCACTACCTTGCGCAATGTTAGAAAGAGCAATCATTGGCCAAATGAATGTACCACCGTGCTGTGCAATTAATTGTAAGTCGATAGCAATAAACATATGATGCATACCTGTAATGACAAGCGGTGCATATAATGCTCCAAACAATACTGCTCCAACTACTGGTACTGTTTCATATACACCTACTAATCCAGCTGTTAATAAATCTCCAATATGACGTGTAACTGGACCAATAATTCCTAATGCTAACACACCTGTTACAACAATCGTTGTAATGGGTACAACTAATAATTGAATTGCATTTGGTACATGTTTCTTCAAGAAAATTTCCACTTTACTTAATACGAATGCTGCTACTAAAACCGGTAAGATTTGACCTTGATACCCTACCTTTTCAATTTGAAATAATCCTAAAATATCGAAGTACTCAATCTTTTGTCCATCTAAACCAGTCGCTGCTTTACCATAATCCCACGCATTTAATAAGGCTGGATGCACAAGCATTAATCCCATAACAATCCCTAATATCGGACTACCACCAAAACGCTTCGTTGCTGACCAACCGACAAGTGCTGGTAAGAATACGAATGCTGTATTCGCCATCATATTAATTAAATCCCAAAGACCACTTAAGTTTGGATACACATCTAATAAATTTTTACCTTCAAAAAATAAGTCCTTCGCCCCTAATAGATTGTTAATTCCCATTAGTAAACCAGCTGTTACGATTGCTGGTAATATCGGCATAAATACATCTGAAAATACTTTTACAAACTTTTGAGCTGGATTTAACTTTTGGTTTCCAGAGTCTTTCACGTCAGCTACTGTCGCTTCCTTCATACCTGCAAGCGTTATCAATTCCGCATATACTCGATCCACATCTCCTGGACCAATTACAATTTGAAATACCCCAGCGTTATGAAACGCTCCCTTCACTAATGAAATAGACTGCAATTTATCATTATCTATTTTACTTTCATCTTTTAAAGCGATACGGAGCCTCGTTACACAGTGTGCAGCTTGTTCAATATTGTCTTTCCCACCAATATACTGCAACACTTCCTCTGCTGTTTTACGATAGTCTTTCCCCATATTCCCGTCCCTCTTTTCTTTTTTTGATACCGTTTACAATTACATATTAACTCGTATATATAAGTTAGTCAACACTCGTATATACGAGTTTGTTATTTTTTTATAAAAAAAGAGATGAAACAATAGTTTGTTCCATCTCTTTACTTCCTCCGCGCCACATCCGAAAAATGAAAAATATCTAAACGATGGCGTGATTCTGTATATTCGAACTGACTTCCATCATAAAAATGCGTAAAGTTTTTCACAACGACAACATAGTCTGTTCCATTTAAATCTAAATACTTTCTATCGTCCTCTTTACATGGCTGCACTTCAATTACCCTCTGTGAGTAACTAATATGAAGATCTAGTTCTTTCTCAATGTATTTATAAATAGACTTCGCTGCAATTTCACTCGTTAATCCAGGAATATATTCCGATACAAAATGATTGATATCCAAAATTACTTTTTCTCCATCAATATTTCGTACGCGTTTAATGTGATCTATTTCTGTTTTCTCTTTCACATTTAATAGCTTTGCAACCTCTTTTGTCGCTTTTACTCTCTCCATTTCCACGACTTCTGTAATACAATGACGTCCTAAACGTTCATTTTCTTCTTGGAAACTTACAATACCACCAAAGTTGAATTCAATGTTTTTTCGCTTTAAAACAAAAACACCTTTTCCATGTATTTTTTGAACATATCCACGCTCTTGTAATAAATCTACAGCTTTTCTTACCGTACCTCGGCTTGCTTCATACTGCTTCATTAATTCAGTTTCTGATGGGATTTTGCATCCCTCTTTTAATTGTTTATTATCAATTGACTTGCTGATTTCTGTATAAATTTGTTCATACTTGCTCATCATCTACAATAGCCCCTTGTCACCTTCTAATTCTATATGTATTATACCACGCTACACTCTTCTGCCAATCTCTCACTTATTTTCCAGTATAGGAAAAATACAGGTAAATATTTAATCTCTAAAACGTATTTTTATAAAAATTTTTATATTTTTCTTTTCATTCAAAAAAACATGTAGTATACTAACTTCAAAATCAGAGGAGAAAGGGAGCAAAGAACTATGCTTACTTATACAACAATTGTAGTTACATTTGCACAAAAACATCATCATCATACGTAACCCTTGAAACCTAGCGGGAAAATTACGCGTAGGTACAAGGGTTATTCCCGTTGTACCTACGTTAGGCGAAGAGCCATGTAGGTATTTTTTATCTACATGGCTCTTTTTTTATTGCCAAAAAGCTAGTAAAAAATGATGTTTACGCAAAACTTACTACAAAGGAGTTAACAAAAATGGAAACGAAAAAATGGGGATTATGGATTTTAACAGCTTTTGTGATCGGAAATATGGTTGGCGGTGGCGTATTTATGCTCCCAGCAAATTTAGCACACGTATCGGGTCCAATGGGTTCTACACTTGCGTGGAGTATTACAGGACTTGGCGTATTTATGATTGCACTCGTATTTGGAAATTTAGCAATCCGAAAGCCAGAATTAAAAGCTGGACCACAAAGTTATGCTCAAGCAATGTTCCCTTCAAAAAAAGCGGGTAAAGTTGCAGGATACAGTATGGCATGGGGATATTGGGCTGCAAACTGGGCTGCAACCGCATCTGTTATTATTTCCTTTGCTGGATATTTATCAACATTCTTTCCAGTTTTACAAAGTAAGCAAATTCTCTTTTCAACGAACGGATTTTCACTAGAACTCGGAAAAGGATTAACTTTCCTCGTATGTAGCCTTATGTTATGGGGAATTCAATATATTCTTTCTCAAAATATTGACCGAGCTGGGAATATGAATCTTCTTGCTACCATTGCAAAGATTATCGGATTTACAATGTTTATTGTAATCACATTATTCATTTTCAATGCCTCTAATTTCGGAGACGGTCAAACATTTATGAATGAAGCGGGACAATCCATTTCGTTAGGTGGACAAATCAACTCAGCTGCTATCGCAACACTTTGGGCATTTATCGGTATTGAATCTGCTGTAATGCTTTCTAATCGTGCAAAATCTCAGCGCGATGTAAAAAAGGCTACCATTTTCGGATTAATTATCGCTCTTCTTATTTACATGTCAATTACTCTACTTACAATGGGAGCACTCTCGCAAGATGCTTTAAAAGAATCGCAAAAACCATTAGTAGACGCGTTAAATTTAGCAATTGGTACTAAAGGCGCATATATCATGGCTTTACTTGCACTTGTATCTTTATTTGGATCTACAGTTGGATGGATCGTTGTTAGTTCAGAAGTACCTTATCAGGCAGCAAAGAATGGACTTTTCCCTAAGTTTTTTGCGAAAACAAATAAAAAAGGTAGTCCTTCAAAATCATTATTTATTACAAATGTGATGACGCAAATTTTCTTATTCTCAACGATTTCCGGCACTGTGTCAGAAGCTTATAATTTCGCTATCGTTGTAGCAACATTAGCTTATTTAATTCCATACCTTGTTTCTACGCTGTACCAATTCAAATTGGTTATTACAGGAGAAACGTATGATGTAATGCCAGGCTCTCGAATAAAGGATGGGATCATTACTGCATTAGCATTTGTATACTCTATTTGGGTTATCAAAACCGGAACTGCTGATTTAAAAACGTTCTTCTTAGGAATTGGATTGTTCGTATTAGGTCTTATTCTTTATCCAGTACTAATGAAAAACTCACAAAAAACGAATTAAAAAAAGAGAAGCTACCAGCTTCTCTTTTTTTATTAAAAATCTGTAATTAACTTTTCTTTTAACTCTCCTACAGATAAAGGCTTCGCATAATAAAATCCTTGTACGTAATCACAGCCCATAGATTGTAATAAACTTTCTTGCTCTACTGTTTCTACCCCTTCAGCAACTACTGCTAAATTTAAACTATGAGCAATTTCAATAACAGATTTTACAATCGTTCGCTCTGGCTGTGCATGATCATAATGAAATTCACGAATAAAGTTACGATCAATTTTTACTATATCCAGTGGTAGTTGTTTTAGGTAATATAAAGAAGAATAGCCCGTTCCGAAGTCATCTAAAGCAATTAAAATACCCATATTTCTTAATTCTTGTAATGTAGCAATAATATAATCAAAATGACGAACAGCAATGCTTTCTGTTATTTCTAAAATTAAACGATTCGGTGGAAAGCCAGTTCTCCTTAAAATGCTACGTACAGATAAAATAAAACGCTTTTGCATTAATTGTTGTATGGATAAATTCACAGATAACTTTAGTCCTTCTTCGTAATCTGGCAATGTTTTAAACAAGCGACATGACTTTTCTAATACCCAGTCTCCTAATTTTATAATAAGTCCAGATTCTTCAGCTACTGGAATAAATTCGTCTGGCGAAATAGGGCCTTCTTCTGTCGAACAACGTGCTAAAGCCTCAATACCAGTATATTTCTTCGTTTTCAAATCAATAATAGGCTGCAGTGCCACATCTAACTCTTCATCACGAATTGCCTTTTGCAAAGCGAATTCAATTTTCATTCTACGATTTATTTTCGCACGTAACTCATCTGTAAAGAAACACGCGGCATTTCTGCCCTGTTCTTTCGCGCTATACATAGCTAAATCCGAATTCTTCAATAAAGTTTCTACATCTTGTCCATCTTGCGGATATGAGCACAGCCCTAGACTAGCTGAAATGTATACTTCATGACCTTCAAGCATAAATGGTGCCTGAAAACACGACAACACTGATGTCGCTAACTGCCTCATTTCATCTTGCGTATGTTTTTTTGTTAACAACACAAATTCGTCGCCACCCAGTCTAGCCAGGACGTCTTTCTCTCCTAGCACATAATGCAACCGTGAAGCAACTTCGCTCAAAAGTAAATCCCCTATCATATGACCTAGCGTATCGTTTACTAATTTAAAACGATCCAAATCAAAGTAAATCATACCAAATTCTTTTTTGCCTGCAATCATCTCGTTTACAGTCGTTATTAACTGCAATCGGTTCGGTAAACTCGTTAAAGCATCATGATACGCAAGTTCCCTATAACGACTTTCACTTAACCGTAGCCTCTGTTCTGCTTCTTTCCTACTACTAATATCATTTCGGATTGCTATAAATTGATATGGCTCTCCTTTTTCATTTAAAAATGGAACAATTGTTGTTTTAACCCAATAATATGTCCCATCTTTTGCTTGATTTCGAATCTCACCTCTCCATACTTTTCCGCTCAAAATGCGCTTCCAAAGAATTTGAAAAAATGATTTTGGGTGATATCCTGAATTTAAAATACGATGATCTTTCCCTATTAACTCTTCTCGTGTATATTTGGAGATTTCACAAAATTTATCATTTACATATGTAATAAGACCATTTCGGTCTGTAATCGCAACAATTGAAGACTCATCTAATGCTAACTTTAAATCTCGCAATGAAGAGTCATATAATGCATGACCTCTTTGTTCTAGCATGCGCATCTCTCCTTGCTTCCTATCTGACTAAGACACAACTTGTTTCTTTTCATAGAAATAGAGATATTTCATTTCCTAATAATCGTCCTTTACATAAATCACATTTTGAAATATGCCGATTAAAATAACATAATATTATTTGTAATAAAAAGCAATATAATACCGCTTCAATTATAAATAGTAGTTTCTGACCGTTATAATTAGCTTACTTTATTATACCTTATTCATTCTCTTACATTCCTTTATAACTAGCTCCATACAACCACTGTTCCCTACTAATTCCGCTCACATTTAACCTCTTTACTTTACTAGCGAAATAGAAGTATGATCACACTATACAACTATTCACGAATAATAATATAGAAATTAAAATTCGTATATATGTTTTTGAATTACAATAACAAAATATTAACATATTTCCACCTTTATTTTGGAAGTATTTTATAAATAAATACTTTATTAAACGAAAAAAAGAGGGTAGCCTCTTTTCTTCGTTTAATACGGATATGGCATTTGCTGATAACCCGGATATGGCGTTGGATATGGTGCTGGGTATGGCGCTGGATAAGCTACTGGGTACGGTGCTGGATAGTAGCCTCCACCTGCTGCACCCGTTAATGCACCAGCTGTAAGTCCGCCTAACATGCCTCCAGCAAAACTTCCAGGGAAAAATCCACCGCCCCATGAGCCG
>NZ_JAKUFT010000038.1:0-50982 GCF_022663605.1 Bacillus cereus group sp. BfR-BA-01379 | reverse complement strand
AGTAAATTCAGCTGATTTTTGACGTATTATTGACATCATTTTGTCTGAAATATGTCTTTTGTCATTTTTTTGAATTAAATTTTTTTCATTACTAAAATGTATTTTTTTAATATAAGACTTACTTTCGTATCAACAAAATAATCGTTTTCCTCTTTATACACTTGACTTTCTTATAAAAAAATGTCCTCTTAATCAATGAAGAAATCAGTTGTTTTTTTGTCAAGAGGAAAATGTATTTTTAAAATTCAAACACAAAATATTGTTATTCAAAAATAGAAAATACCCTCCCTCCTTCTAAACTAAAAATTCATTTTTTTGTCATTTTTCCAAACTGAATTCATACACAAAAAAATACCGAGAATCGATTAGACTCTCGGTATTTTTTAAATTATTTCGCTGTATGTTTTCTAACAGCCGGTAAAATTTCAGTAGCAATTAATTCAATATTTTTCTCAATTTTATTAAGTGGTACACCACCAAAATCAATTTGTGCCATAAAACGTTGTTGTCCAAACAATTCATATTGGTAAAGCATTTTTTCAATAATTTGTTGCGGGCTACCAACCATTAATGCGTCACGGTAATCTACTGCATTTGTAAATTGTTGCTTCGGATACCCACCACCGCGCAGTGTAAGCATACCAGCATTAATATGAGGATAGTATTCATTAAATGCATCTTGTGAATTTTTTGCTGTATAAAATAAACTCGTTGTCGCAACTGGCAAACTTGCTGGATTAAATCCATTTTGCGCCGCAGCCTCACGGTAGGCATCTACTGATCCTTTAAAGTTAATAGCTGGGCCACCTAGTGTTGTTATCATCATTGGTACACCCGCACGTCCTGCTTTAATCGCACTAGCTGGTGGTCCACCAACTGCACGCCAAATTGGTAAGTTATTATTTTTAGCTCTTGGAATAACCGATGCATGTGCAAGCGGCGCTCTGAACTGTCCGTTCCATGTTACATGTTCCTCTTTATTAATTTTTAATAAAAGATCCATTTTCTCTTCAAATAACTCTTCATAATCATTCACATCATAACCGAGTAAACTATATCCCCCAATACGAGACCCACGACCAGCTACAATTTCTGCACGTCCATTAGAAATTAAGTCAATTGTAGCAAAATCCTCATATACTCGTACCGGATCAGATGTACTTACTATCGTTGCTGAACTTGCAATTTTTATATTTTTCGTAGCTTGTGCAATAGCTCCTAAAATAACTGTATGAGCTTGCGTTGTAAAATGCGTTTGATGACTTTCACCGACAGCAAATACATCAAGTCCAGCTTCATCCGCTAACTTAGCTGTTTCAATTAATTCATGAATTCTTTGTTCAGCACTAATTTTCTCTCCGTTATGCGGATTTAATACATGATCCCCAATCGAATATAATCCAAACTCCATTCCTTTACTTGTATCCATACGGTATTTTTCCATAGTTGTTCTCTCCTTTAATGAAGTGTTATTCGTTTCTATTATTAAAACGTTGGTAAGTCAAGTGTATATCCCTATTAGCTACACCATCACTTGACTAATCAATTGATGGTGTAAAAAAAATTACTCATGTGGTAATTCTTTTCTTTCGCTATGCTTATGAACTTTCGTCATTAGCTCGTATAACATTTTCTGCTCTTCTTCATTTAATACATCATCAAAAAACGAAGATTGAAATGTAAGCTGCTCTGGCAGTGCTTTTTCTAAAGCTGCTTCCCCTTGCTCTGTAAGACTAATTGTTTTCGTTTTCCAATCTTGTTTTCGCACAATATATCCTTCTTTTTCAAGACGCGTTAACATTCGAGAAATACCACCTTGTGTAACAGTTACCTTTTCAGCTAACTCCATCTGTGTTAGTGGTTGATACGTACGTATTTGCAAAAGCACATCAAATTGAGCTGTCGTTAAATCAAAACGTTTTAAAAACTCATTTGACATCTGATTACTTTGGTTCGTAAATCGTATTAAACGTAACCATATTAATGATCCTATCGTATTATCACGCATGTTTGATCACTTCCTATCGTGAATCTTACTATCACTTTACTACGCAAGTGATAAAAAAGCAAGAGAAAACGTGAAAAATATCTGATTAGAGTATTGCATAAATAACGATAAGAAAGAATTCATTTCAACATGAAGTCTTTCTTATCGCTATTCTTAACTTTCCATTTCATTCATTGCTATATTTAAAGCTGCTACCGCTTTTGGCCAGCCAACATAAAAAGCCATATGCGTTATTAATGCAATTATTTCATTCTCCATAATTCCATTTTGCTTTGCCAGCCGCAAATGAAATGGTAATTGTTCTGTCTGATTAAGACTAATTAGTGCCGCCACTGTACATAAACTTCTTTCTCTTAATGTTAAAGTGGCATCTCGCCACACTTCCTCGAACAATATCTCTTCACTATATTGAGCAAATGCAGGGGCCATTTCTCTCATTTTCTTTTGAATACAATATTCAATGGATTCATTCATCATCTCATTCCCCTTCATTTTACCAATTGCGCCACTCCTTGACCAAACGACCAATTTTCAGCAGCTGTCTCATTTAGTGTAATAAAAATGTCTGCACTTTTTATACTAGAACATTCAGAAACCTTCAAGGATATCGACTGATACAGATCCCTTTTCTGTTTTATCGTTCTTCCCGGTCCACATGTAATAGAAACATAAATCATATTCTCTGTTCTCTTTTCTCCTCTTTCTAATAAATAATATGGATTAAATAAAAAGTGATTTTGTTTATAAGGTAAAAACATTTGAAAAAAATCATTTTCAGGGATGTTAAAATGTTCAATTAATGAAAGATGAATACATTCACCTATCTTTTTCAACTCTTCTTTATTTAATATATTTTCATAATAATAAACGTTCACAAAAGGCATACATTTCCATTCCTTTTTCTTAATTTAACTTCAACAAGTTTTCATCGTGAAATGTGCAAAATCTCATATACTGTAACCCCTTTATTGGTTACCATGTCGGGCTTTCCTTCATAAAAATTAAACTGACTATACCTCCATTTATCTGGATTATAAATGATTACATTTCCTAAACATTTTTCTATGTTTTGTACATTTTCATTTATAATATTTAATTGCGTTCCCTTCAGTGAATTACTTTTGGAAATACTCCCTGTAAACTCAACAGCATATTTACTTTTTTTAAAATCATCACTTAAATTAACAACTAATAGAACACCTATATTTATTTGTTGCCATCCAAAAGATTGTAAAATATTATCGTAATACCCTTCAAATATAAATTTGTTCATTCCTTCATGGCCATTCCAAATATATAAAGGTGCATAACAGTTATAGAAATTCCCGTCCTTTCCTGCCTCTGTAATTAAATACGCTTTGAAATTCAATTCTTGAAAACCATCCGTTTTATGTCCATTATCCTTTACCCTTTTTTTTATGATTTCCATATCATAATCCTTTGGCAAAATGACCTTATATTGCATTCCAATCATGTTTATCACTCACTTTCTATCTTATATACACAATGATAAACCGATGAGTGACTAGCGTAAAATAGGTATAAATTATGGTTGATATCATTTATAATGATACCGTATAAGGAGCTGTGATACATGGAAATAAATGATCTTATTATATTCAAAACTGTAGCTAGTGAAGGCTCTATTAGTAAAGCTGCTAAAGAGTTAGGATATGTTCAACCAAACGTAACTGAGCGAATCAAAAAATTAGAACAAGAATTAGAAACACCTTTACTACATAGAGATAACAAAGGCGTTTCCTTGTTACCCTCAGGTGACATTTTATTAGACTACACGCATCAAATATTAACTTTAGTAGAAGAAGCGAAAGATAAAATTAAAACGAGTGGTTCTTCTTATATCATCGCGACGTCACAATCTATTTTGACTAATTATGTAAGTAAGCGTATTAAAGAAAATTTCAGGAATTATCAAATATATGTAGAAAATAGTAGTCATTTGCATAAATTACTGCAACAACAAAAAGTTGATATGGTCATTACTTACGAGGATGATCCCGAAGCAGCTTTTAAAAAAGTATTTACTACTTCCATTTCTGTTGGCTTATTAAAAGCGAAAGAAACGCCTATCATTGACTATTCAAAGGAACTCTTCTTCGTTAGTAATGATAAAAAGTGCCCTTTTAAAAATAAGACGATACAATTTCTAAAAGAAAATAATTTATCTCAAGGTCAACTTCAACAATTAGATTCTTATTCGCTTATGGAAGAGTTTATTCAGGACGGTAAAGGAATAGCCTTTTTACCGATTAAAAATGATAACTTAGTGCCCATTGAAGATGTTCCCATTGAGAGATTCGCTGTTCATTTTTTTACAAATCGAAACTCTTTAAAACAAATACCTAATGAACTATTTGATTAATATAATTGCTAGGTTTACAAACTAACTAATTACATACACCAATAAAAATCCCTCCTTTACGAATCTAAAAGAGGGATTTTCATATTCTATACAATTGATTTTTCACACGTTTTGCTCCACTTCTGTACTTTTCTCCTTCTTACTCCGTTTCATATTCTTCAGGCCCTTAATCGTCCCAACTAATCCTTTCGGAAAAACTAGCAAGACGATAATGTACAATAAGCCAAGAATAATTGTCCATCGTTCAAAAATTGGATACGCTGTAGCTAGTTCTGATAAATAATATTTCAGTGATTCAATAATGCCAGCTCCCGCAATTGCTCCTATTAACGTTCCAACGCCTCCAATCATTGACATCAATAATGCATTTAATGTCATTTCAATTGAAAATACAGTCGTATTAACAAAGCGGAGTGTGATAACAAATAAGCCACCGCTAATCGTAGCAACTACTCCTGCAACAATACTAGCAATAATTTTATAATGAAGAACTTTATATCCTAGTGCTTCCACACGTTGTTCATTTTGTGAAATTGCCTTTAATACTTTTCCAATAGAAGATTTTGTGAAAAGACGTAACAGAATAAAAATGACAATTAAACATATAAGTGTTACATAATAAAACGTAAAACGGTCACGAAATAAGTCTGGTACACCAAATGTAAAACCATCTCCTCCGTGAGTGAGCCCACGCCATTTTTCAGCAAGTACGAAAAACAACTGTGAAATAGCAAGTGTTAACATTGCATAAAAATGACTTTTCAGCCGTAAAGAAAGCAAACCAATTATATAACTAACAATTGCTGAAATGATAATTGCAGCTACTATCCCTATTAAAAAGTTCGTTATGGATACTCCTTGCCGATCAAATAAAAGCGCTACGCCATATGCTCCTATTCCAAAGAACATACAGTGGCCGAATGATACAATTCCGGTATATCCAAGCAATACATCAAAACTCATTGCAAAAATAGCAAAGATGAAGATTTGAGTGAACAAAATTAACAAACTCCGTGAATCATTTACGAATGGAAATACACTTAAACAAATGAGCATACATACTCCGAAGTATACTTTAATTCGATTTGAAGTGCTGTTCACCATTTCACCCCTTTTCACCAACAAGTCCGTTTGGCTTCACTATTAAGAAAAATAGTAACATTAACATATTAATTGCAAGTGATAAATCCGGTATAAAATACGCTGTAAACGCACCCGCTAATCCGACAATTAAAGAAGCGATTGCCGAACCTTGTACGCTTCCTAACCCGCCAATAATTACTACTATGAAAGCTAAAATCGCATACTGCATACCCATCTCGGCAAAAATAACGCCTGAATAAGGTGCTAATAGAAATCCTCCTAACGCTGCCATTCCTGCTCCTAATAAAAAGACGAAAGAAAATATCGCTTTTACGTTTATACCGAGCGCTTGAACCATCTCTTTATCCATTACACCTGCACGTATCATAAGACCTATCTTTGTTTTTTTGAGCAATAATAGTAAGGCAATGTAAATGATGATCCCGATTAAAATAACGAATAGACGATATTTAATTAATATAATACCTTCAAATGTATAACTACCTTGTAACCATAACGGTAATTTAGCACTAATGGGATTTGGTCCCCAAAATACTTTAATACATTCACTAAGTACAAGCATTCCTCCAAGCGTCACAAGAAGCTGTCGAACATGATTTCCATATACCGGCCTAATAAGGAATCTTTCTAAAATGAACCCAAGGAACATGCCCATAACTATCGCTCCAATTAACGCTAATACATAACTACCTGTCATATTAAATAGCCAAACACCTGTAAACGCTCCCCACGCAAATAAACCACCATGTGCGAAGTTTAGAACACTCATTAAACCGAAAATAAGTGAAAGACCTGATGCTAATAAAAAAATGAGCATCCCTGTTGAAATCCCATTTACAAATAAATTAATTAACACATCCATCCTTCTCACCCCGGATTCATGTTAAGAGATTCCTAAATATTTATGACACATTTCCTTATCCTCTTTTAGTTCATGCATAAAACCGTTATGAACAATTTTTCCATTATCCATAATATAAAAATAATCACCAATTTGACTAGCCATCATAAAATTTTGTTCCACGAGTAAAACTGTTGTTTTCTCCTTCATTTTCAATATGGCTATCATTAATTTTTCTATCATAATGGGGGACAAGCCTTTACTCGGTTCATCAATAAGTAATAAACCATCACTATTTATAAATGCTCTTGAAATTGCTAGCATTTGCTTTTGTCCTCCGCTTAAGAGTCCGCTTTTTTTGTGCCAAAACTGCTTTAAATCCGGAAATAATTCAAGCATCCATTCTATTTTTTCTTCCGCCTCTTCTCCCTTCCCCCTAGCAAGAGCGAATGTTTCTTCTACTGTCAGGTCATAAAAAATACCTTGATTTTCTGGTACATACCCTATTCCTTTCCTTGAGATTAAATGTGTAGATAATCCATTTACTTGTGTACTATCATAATAAATTTCACCATGTGCGATATGGTGAAAACCCATAACCGAACGTAATGTCGTAGTCTTCCCTGCCCCATTTCTTCCAAACAGTACAGTAATCGTTCCTTTCTCGACAGCAAGAGATACCCCTTGTAAAATATGAAACTGATCTAAATACGTCTCTATATTATTTACTTGTAATAGTGCCACTATATAATCCCCCTAAATAAGCACTTTGTACACGCTCATCTTTCATAATTTCTTCGGGCAAACCTTCAGCCAATAACTCCCCATGGAACAAAACGATAAGATGGTCTGACAAACCTAGTACCATATCCATTTTGTGTTCAATCAGTACAATTGTACTCTCTGGATGTTTCTTAATATTTTCAATCACTTGTAAAATAGCCGGTACCTCCTCAACTGATATACCTGCCGTCGGCTCATCAAGTAGTAACACATCCGTTTTTAAAGCTAATAACATCGCAAGCTCTAACTTTCGTTTTTCTCCATGCGCTAAATCTTTCGCTAATACATGTTCTTTCTCCTGAAGTAATACCGTTTTTAAGAACCGTCTCGCCTCTCCTACTTGTTGTTTAAATTTTGCCGAACTCGGAAAAAAACTATAGTAATCTTGAACAAATGATTGAACACTTAAACGAACATTTTCAAGTACCGTTAACTCTGGGAATATATTTGTAAGCTGAAAGGAACGGCCAATTCCTAATCGAGTTCGATCTGAAATTGATAATTTTGTAATCTCTTGTCCTTTAAAATATACTTCACCCTTTGTTGGAGAAATTTGTCCACTAAGTAAATTAAATAACGTTGTCTTTCCTGCACCATTTGGTCCGATAATGGAAATGAGCTTTCCTTTTTGTACTGTTACATTCACATCCTTAATAACATGATGTTCACCAAAAGATACGCTAAGATTTTTCGTTTCAAGCAAGTGTGTCACGATATCCCTCCCTTTAAAGCTTTCAGTATGAAAGAAATACGTATAAAGAGGGTATTCCCTCTTTATACAAAAACAATAGAAAATTCAGTCTATTTATTTTGAGCTGGTGGTTCTGTCTCTTTCATCGTTAATTCTCGCTCTAATACTGGCACCGGATAGTCAACACCATCTTGCTTTTTCAATGTGATAGAATACAGTGTCTGCATCGCTTGGTGATCCTTTTCTCTAAACTTCATCTTTCCTTTCGGTGTCTCAAATTCCATTCCTTCCATTTTCTTAATCAATGTATCTACATCTGTATCACCTTTTGTTTTCTTTACAGCTTCTACAATTGAAATTGCCGCTGACATTCCACCCGCTGTAAATAAATCTGGCACCGCACCATTAAATCGTTTTTTATGTTCCTCCACTAACCAATCATTCACCTTATTTTTCGGGAGTGTATGATAATAAACAGAAAAACCTTGCATTCCTACTAATGCATCCATCGTTTTTAATGCCGGTATATCTGGTGCACCGGTAGAAATTTTAATACCTTGCGCTTCCACATTCATATCTTTTAACTGTTTCCAAGGTGAATTTGCCCCAGCCCAAACGATAAATAAATAATCCGGTTTTGAGCTAATGATATTTTGAATATTTGCAGTGAAGTCAGTCGAATTCGTATCAGCATATTGCTCGTTGACAATATTCGCACCTAATTTCTTCGCTCCCGCTTTAAATGCCGCAATTCCCTCACGACCAAATGCATTATCCGGGGCAAACGTCGCAATCTTTACATCTTTTTTTGCAATTGCCGCTGCTCCTGCAATCGCATCTTGCGAAGAACTTCTTCCTGTTCTAAAAATATATTTATTCCAGTTCTTCCCGGTAATACTATCAGCTACTGCCGGTTCTACAACCATTATTTTTTCATATTCTTCAGCTAATGGTAAAACCGCTAATGTATCACTTGAACTAGACGATCCGACTAAAAAATCAACTTTCTCTTCTTCTAATAATTTCGTAGCTTTTTTAACTGCTACATCAGCTTTTGTTTCCGTATCTTCTACAACAAACTTAATCTTCTTCCCTTCCACTTTCCCAGTTCCACCCGTTGCATAATCTAACCCTAATTCAAATCCGTTCACTGTTTGTTTTCCATACGATTCTAATGGACCTGTTAATGATGCAAGAACCCCTACCTTAATCGTCTTTTCATCCTCTGTACTTGTTTTCTTTCCTGAACAAGCGGCCGTTATTAATAACGAACCTAAAACACAACCAGTAGCCATCATTCTTAGCCATTTACGTTTTTTCATCGACATTGTGATCCTCCCCATACTTTTCTTTCTGATAGAATCAAACACGCCAAAGTTACCCATCCGTAATTATGACTTTTTCTTTGAATCATACAAACAAATCTGTTTAAAAATTTTAATGAAGTACCTTTACATTCGCCGCCTCTTTCCAAATACCTCCATTTATCATATACTCATCTAGTATTTTTCACCACCTAATTACAGTCGCTGCCCACGTATACCCAGTCCCTGCACTAACTACTACTGCAATATCTCCAGGCTGTAACTTCCCCTGTTCATTTGCAAAGTGAAGACCAATGCATGGATCAAGCGCTGACATATGTCCATAATGATCTAAATATACAACTTGTTCTTCTTCTAGCCCTAGCCCCTGTATCAATTCTATTAACATAGAACGTTTTGTATGCAGTGGTAACAATACTTTAATATCTTTAGGAGTAAATCCACTTTTTCTTAACGCCTCCCGAATAACCTTGTCAAAATTAGGGATTGAAACCTGGTCTAGACGTTCTTTCATACTATTAGGATCTATTACATCAATATAATGTTGTCGATTCTCAACTGTATCATAGCTCGCAACCTGCTTTGATCCACCTGCTGGAATACGTACATCTTCATGAAATGAACCATCTGTTATAATCGCACTTCCTAATATTTCACCGTTTTTAGCGTCCTTTTTCACTAAAGCTGCGCTTCCGCCATCAGCGAAATTAAACATAAAACGTGAGCGTGGATTATCATAATCTACAATTTGAGATTCTTTACATCCACCTACTAATAATATATTTTCAATTGAGTTATCAGAGTAGAGCATATCTTTTGCGACTTTGAGAGCAATAGGAAAGCAAGAACTAACATTCATAATTTCAAAAGCATAAGCATTTTTCAATCCAAGTTCATGCTGAATTTTCGGGGCACTTGACCATACGTGGTAATCTTTATGTGGACTGCCAAAATAAATGACTACATCAATAGATTGAGAATCTACTTGTAATAATATTGGCTTTGCAGCAGCAATAGCTAAATCTGATGCATGCATCGTTTCATCTGCGACATGCTTTTCATATAATCCAAACTTTTCTATAATAATATTCTCAGGGATACCTGTTTTTTGAGATAGGTCTGCCGCCGTCTCTACGTCTTTTGGGAAGAAAACACCAGTCGCTTCAATCCCAATATTCATTAGACTACTCCTCCTTCTTTTGGTACCATCATAGTTGCTACACCAGTTAATACTAAATCTCCTTTTTGGTTATGACACTCCGTCAACAATTTCAAAACTCTCTTTTCTATCATAAATTCTTGTACTGTTGCCGTAGCTGTAACCGTATCTCCTATAAAGACTGGTGCTGTAAATTTAATAGTTTGTTCCATATAAACAGATCCTTTTCCAGGTAAATGAATTCCAAGCAATTGTGATAATAGACTAGAAGTTAGTAAACCATGTGCTATTCTTTGATTAAATCTAGTTTGTTTCGCATACTCATGATTAATATGGATTGGATTAAAATCCCCGCTCAAACCTGCAAATAATACAAAATCTGTTTCTGTTATTGTTTTACTACATGATGCCTGTTGACCAGTGCTATACATCGTCATCTCTTCACCTGCTTTTCAATTGATTTGCTAACTGTGCTTTTTGAATTTTACCAGTTGCATTTTTAGGCAATTCCTCTAGAAACACAATTTCTTTTGGAAGTTTATATTTTGCTAGAAATAAACGACAATGTTCAATGACTTCCTTTTCAGTTAATACACTCCTACTCTTTTTCACAATAAAGGCGATTGGAATCTCTCCCCACTTTACATGTTGCCTACCAACGACCGCTACCTCATATACCTCCGAAAGCTTATTAATGACCTGCTCTACTTCGAGTGGATAAATATTTTCACCACCGGAAATTATCATTTCTTTTTTTCTACCGACAATGTATACAAAACCATCTTCATCAACTTTAGCTAAATCTCCCGTATATAACCAACCATCTTGAATCGTTTCTTTTGTTGCATCTGGTCGATTCCAATACTCTTTCATTACATTCGGCCCTCTTATAAGTAACTCTCCAACTTCACCGATTTCAACCTTATTTTTATTTTCATCCATAAGTACATAATCACAAAACAGAACAGGTTTTCCAATTGAACCTACTTTACGTCTTGCATCTTCTTCTGAAAGCATAAATACGGTTGGTGATGTTTCAGTCATGCCAAAGCCTTGACCAAATAAAAATCCTCTATCTATAAATTCTCTCATCAACTCTTCTGGACATGGAGCACCACCGTTATAAAACCAGCGAACTGATTGTAAATTTGTAGTTTCAAACTTTGGGCAATTAATTAATGCTTGGTGAATAGTAGGTACTCCCATCACTACAGTCACTTTATGTTTTTCTATCATGGAAAGAGCTGTGGTTGGTTCGAATTTTTTCGGAATAATGATTACGCCACCTGCAAATAAAGTTGGAAATGCGAATAAACCAATCCCACCAATATGAAATAAAGGTAATAATACAATGGAGCGGTCGTGAATAGTTAAGTCAATCGCAAATGTATTATTAAGCGCATTCCAAAACATATTTTCTTGTGTAAGTACAGCTCCTTTCGGTTTTCCTGTTGTACCTGATGTATAACATATAATAAAGGATGCGCTTTCATTTTTCTCTTCAAAGTTGTCACTTTTTCTATCTTCTATTTCTTTTAAGCTTTCAATCGAAATAACTCTTTGTACGTACGATACCCTATGCATTGACAGTGCCATATTTTGAAATGTTTCCTCTACAAATAAAACTGTAGTTCCACTATCTTTTAACTGAAATATAAGTTCATTTTCTGTTAAGCGTATATTCAATGGAACAGCAATACATTCTACCTTTGCTATAGCAAACAAAAGTACAATATATTCCAAGCTATTTTGTGATAAAATAGCTATCCTTTCTCCTTTTTGCACATTTACATCGTAAATTAAATATGCTGCTACTTTACTTACATACTCATGTAACTGTTTATATGTCATTTCCTCCTCTTCTGTAATAATGGCAATGCGATCTGGATGTAAATAGGCCCGTTTTTCTATCCAATAAGCAATGCCTTGCATATTTTCCCCACTCCCTTATCTCTTTCTCAATCCTTCAAATATTAATGACATCGCTGCTTCAAATACATCTTCCGGAACATCTTTCTCTTCCCAATAACCCCATCGCATTCCTAGAAATTGCCCAATTGACATAAGACAATACGCAATTGTTTCTTTATCAAGTTGTTTAAACTCTCCCGCTTCCATACCAGCCGATAAACTTTTTAAAAATCCATTTGCGAGCTTTGCATAGTACCATCTATATAAATTTTCATCAACAACTACCGCCTGTTGTACAATGTTATATAGATTAGGACGATCTTTCACCCATCGAAAAAACGCCTGAAAACCTCTTCTTTGTGCCTCTTCATAACTTGATATCCCCTTCATTTCTTCTTTAATAATTAAGCGTAACTCACGGTTCAATCTGCGAATCAATTCATCAAATATGTCTTTTTTAGATGGAAAGTAATTATAGAAAGTTCCATGCGCTACCTTTGCTTCTTGTGTAATATTCACGATAGAAGCCTCGTAATATCCTTTACTACCAAACACCTCTTCTGCAGCACACAATAATTTCTCTCTCGTTTCTAACCCTTTTGTTGTTAGGTTTTTTACATCCATTATTATTTTTTCTGACACCTGAATCACCTCTTAGATTCGATTATAAACATAATTCTGAATTTTACAATTATTTTTATTAGACAAAATCCGCAAACGTTTTTCTATACCTCAACAAAAATTATCTACCTTTGACCAGCTATTAATTAATCAGAATTTTATAGCATACCCCTAGTCAAAATGAATAAACGCCCCGTCAGTTAACTTTTTTGCACTCCCCTCCTTCTTATAACACCATATATATTTAAACAACATTAAGAAGGAAAATCCATATTTTACAAAATCAAAATATGCTAATATAATAGATAAGTGATTATCACTTAAAAGTAACGGATATAAGTGAGAAGATATTGTTTTATATACTTAGGAGGAATCATAATGAATTTTAAACATGTACTCGCAACAGGCTTAATTAGCGCCACATTATTCGGCGCAACGAATGCTCACGCACAAACGGAACGTTTCATCGATGTACCAAAAGGGCATTGGTCTGAAGATTCGATTGACCATTTAACTGAACAAAAGGTCATGAATGGTTATGGTAACGGAAAATTTGGATTTGGGGACAATGTAACTCGTGGGCAAGTAGCTGCGATTATTTCAAGATACTTAAAACTAGAAAATACCGGATCTACTATTAAACATTTCTCTGATATTCATGGGCATATGTTTGAAAACAATATTAAAGCAGTTGCTCAAAAAGGAATCATGACAGGGGAAAATAGCACTGACAAATTTAGACCAGATGATACATTAACTCGATACGAAATGGCTGTTATTTTACAAAAAGCGTTTCATCTACCTGTAAAGACAAACGACCTTTTCTATGATGTTCCAAATAATTTTTGGGCAACAGACTCTGTTCGTTCATTGTATAGTAATGGAATTACAAAAGGAATTGGAAACTATCGATATGGCGGAGAAATGAATGTAACAAGAGAACAATTTGCAAAATTTATGTATAGCGCAATTAATGTAAACCCTTATTTTATTCCTGATTCTATTCCTGCGAAAGATGAGGATAAGTACAAAGAAATTGAGAATATACTGATTGATTCTGGATTTTTAAAAACCGATTATAACTATGTATATACTAAAACTGATCGTACATATGATGGCATTATGTATTTTAATTTTTCTCCTTATGATGACAGCGCATATAGAATGTATATTCATAGTGATGATTCTGTATTAAATGAGCCGGTGAAAAAAATTCTAAACACACTACTACCAACTAAAGCAGATTATCTATATAGTTTAATTAAAAATCCTACTGCAAGTTCTCGAACAATAGAATTAGATGGTCGCAAAATTGAATTTAGAAGAGACTCTAGTACTAGTATAAATGTTTATATTGGAAAACGAAAATACTAAAAGATTGACTATTTAAAATGAATACAAGTATCTATATGCTTATTCATAAAAAATAAAAAGGCTGCCCCATAAGTCGTTTTTACCAATTTATGGGGCAGCTCCCTTTAATGTTAATTAGAATTAAGTTCTACTTTCTCTAACCCTTCAGCCAATTGTTTCTTATCTAGCCCTTCCCCTATTACTACCAAGTTCGTCGGGAAACCGAAGTCTTGTTCCAATAAAGTTGGTACCCCAAATGAATATTGGAATAGGTGCGGGTATTTATCTCCATGGAATTTCACAAATCCTTTTACGCGATAAATACTGTCAGGTACATTCGAAAGCCATTCATATAATTTGTCTTGATCAATCGATTTCGTAAATTGATACGTCATCGTTTGTATATGTAAATGCTGTTTGACATGTAGTGTCTCATGTTCCTCATCATTCGTAAATTCAGCTTCTTCTATGTCTTCTAAAGATATATTACAATATTTTGTTTCAAACAATTTCGCATGATTATTTATCGCTTTCACTTCTTCAATTACTTTGTTCTTATCCGCATCAGTTAGTAAGTCTGATTTATTAATTAAAATGTGGCTACCAAACTTCAGTTGCTCATGCAATAATTGCTGAACGTTTGCACTTAATACACTTCGATTTAACCATCTTACTGCATCTAAAACGACTACAATTGATTTCACTTCTAAGAAAGGTGCTAAAATGGGTGATACACATGCATCTAACACTTCAATTGGATGTGCAACACCTGTCGTTTCTATATAAATGACATCTGGTCTTTCTTGCTGATATAACGAATGTAACTGTATTTCAAGCTCTTCTTTTAGCGTACAACAAATACATCCTTTCAGAAGCTCTCTTAAAACATTCTCTTTTCCAATAATATCGGTATCTACCGAGTATTCACCAATTTCATTCATTAATACTGCAACTTTTCTATTCTTCTTTTTCTCCGCTAACAATAAATTTTGTAATAATGTTGATTTTCCACTACCTAAAAAGCCACCTAATATATGAATTTCTACTTTATTCATTTGATCGACCATCCATTTCTTTATTTCAAACGTATTCAAAGCGTAATAATTACGATTTATATTTATCATTTTATTAAAAGAATGACCATTTGTAAACATAACAGATTCACTGTTCGTTTACTTCATGTGCAACCCTAACTCCAGACTCTATTGCTCCTTGCATCCATCCATGCGTTAATGTCGTATGCTCTCCTGCAAAGTGTACTTTGCCAGCTGGCGGCGTAATATACGGAAATAACTCTAACTCTTGGCCTGGTTCGAAAGCCGTAAATGCGCCGCAAGAATACGGATTTTTACTCCAGCTAAAAGATGTTCCAGTAACAAATTCACTATAGACGATGTCACCGTATATTTCTGCTAAATTTTTTAATGCGTAACGAATACGATCTCTTTGCGGGAGACTATCCCACGTTAACGCCTCATCTGCCCACGTATAACTCGCTAAAACGATGGCTGCCCCTGGTGTATGAATGCCATAACTCGGATAATATGTAAACCTTATAGGTAAATCTGTAATAGATTTACCGCCGTATTGTCCCGCTTTCTCCCAAAATCTACTTTTAAACTCTATCGCAATTTTAGTTGCAGCAATATAATTCAACTCACGAATTGCTCGTCTTTTATAATAAGAGAATAAATGATATGGCTGAACTTCTACAAACCGTAACGCTGAAAATGGAATTGTAATAATAGCACTGTCGCCTGTTACGATAAATGGATGTAACGTTTGCTCCTGACTTCCTTGCATCATTACTTTATTATCTTCTTGTATGATTTTCTCTACTTTATACGACATAAAAATATTATCTTTTAACTCGGGTAAAAATGAATTTGGTAATGCATCCATCCCGCCCGTTATTTCGTAATATTTTGTCGTTGAGGTAAAAAAGATCATTTCACGTAATACTTCAATTAAAGACATTCCCATATATGCTTCCATATCAAGAAGTACCCCAATCATATCTATTGCTCCGTCTGAATAATACTCAATTAAAAATGATCCCAGCGAATATGCTTTATACTTTTTTTCAACGATAATCCAATTTTTATTAGGATCTTTTTTTATAAAATTTAGTATTGGTTCTAATACTACTAACATTAATTCTTCGGCCGTTTTTCCCTTTTCGTTCTCTACATTTGGATATCGAAGTATACTTGGATTTTTTTCGAATATGCTCAATCTCGTTTTAATATTATTCGTATAAATAATATCTGAAGCGGTTTTATTTATAAACAGATTTAACGGTAATTTAAATTTGCGAATGTAAGCTAAAGTTAACTCATGCGTTTCAGGAATTCGCATCGGCCCTGCATTAAAATATAAACCAGAGCTAAATGGTTCACGAATCGTATATATTCTTCCGCCTATTCGGTTATTCGCTTCTAAAATTGTTATGTTATGACCTGCTTCTTTCAATAACGATGCTGCAACTAAGCCCGAAATCCCTGCACCAGCAATAATGATCTGCTTTGGATTCTTCGTTTTAACGAGCCCGACATTAATAATATGTAGCATTCTTTCCATCGTTAATGGCTGCATCATGCCCTTTTCTCCTTCAATAAAGGATTTTATTGCATTATATTCGGTTCACTTACTTACTATGTTTCATGCAAGAAATTGCACGGATACATTTTCAAATACTTGAATATCTTTTATAAAATGTAATAAACTAGATATGACTCTATAGAAGTAAGACGTATTATCTTACATATTAAAATCAATGAAATTGCGAGGAATTTTGAAATGAAAAAAGGTATTAACCGTGTTGTATTAGTAGGAACAGGAGCAGTTGGATGTAGTTACGCTTACTGTATGATTAACCAAGCTGTAGCTGAAGAATTTGTTTTAGTTGATGTAAACGAGGCAAAAGCTGAAGGAGAGGCAATGGATTTAAGTCATGCTGTTCCTTTTGCACCAGCTCCAACTAGAGTATGGAAAGGCAGCTACGAAGATTGTAAAGACGCTGATCTTGTAGTCATTACGGCTGGATTACCACAAAAACCAGGCGAAACACGTTTAGATTTAGTTGAGAAAAACGCGAAAATCTTTAAACAAATCGTTCGTAGTATTATGGATAGCGGATTTGATGGTATCTTCTTAATCGCAACTAACCCTGTCGATATTTTAACTTACGTAACTTGGAAAGAGTCTGGTTTACCAAAAGAACGTGTAATCGGTTCTGGTACAACTCTTGATTCTGCTCGTTTCCGCTATATGTTAGGTGAGTATTTCGATATTGGTCCTCACAACATTCATGCTTATATTATCGGAGAACATGGTGATACGGAACTTCCTGTTTGGAGTCACGTATCCATTGGTATTCAAAAACTACAAACACTTCTTGATAAAGACAACACATACACGCAAGAAGATTTAGACAAAATCTTCATAAATGTTCGTGATGCAGCTTACCATATTATTGAGCGAAAAGGTGCAACTTACTATGGTATTGGCATGTCACTTCTACGTGTTACTAAGGCGATTTTAAACGACGAAAATAGTGTATTAACAGTATCAGCTTACTTAGAAGGTCAATACGGTCAAAAAGATGTTTATATCGGCGTACCTGCTGTTTTAAATCGCGGCGGTGTTCGTGAAATTTTAGAAGTAGAATTAAGTGAAGAAGAAGAATTAAAATTCGATCACTCTGTTCAAGTATTGAAAGAAACAATGGCTCCTGTTCTTTAATCGGGTATTCAAAAAAAGCAATCCAATTTATTTTGGATTGCTTTTTCATTGCTCGCTCATTGAAAACATCAGTTATTTTCTATTTTTTAATCGATTCCTCATTATTTACATTCAGTACATCTAATAAGAAGATGAAGATTGGTATACCAATAATAAGCCCCCATATTCCAAGGAAATGCTCTGAAAAGATGAGAATCATAAATGTATAAAAAATCGGTAAATTCGTTTTCGCAGACATGAACTTCGGGTTTAAAAAATAACTTTCAAGAGCATGGATTATCGTAATGAACACAAGTATGTATACAACGTACATAACTCCGCCTACGTTATAAGCAATAATACATAGCGGGAACAAGGAAATGATTACACCGGCAACAGGAATTAATCCTAGTAAGAAAATCATGACAGCTAATACGAGAAGCTGTGGAAATCCTAAAACGATTAATGCAATGACAGTAAGAATACAATTGACAACTGCAATTAAAAACTGTGCTTCAATTACTTTACCGAACGATCTTGCAAACCTTTCACCAAAATATGCAATCTCCTCATAAAAAACCCTCAAACTACTATCTTTAAATTTCGAAGTAAATGATATGATGCGTTCTTTTTCTAACAAGAAAAATAAACTTAAAATAAGAGAGAGTAGTATTTGCAAACTGACTTTTCCTATATTTGCAATCGATTGATATATGACATCTACACCTTGTTCTATATATTTTGATACTTCCATCCCATTAATTGTTGAAAGTGCATATTTAATGATCTCATTATCAGGTGGATTTTGAAAAAACAACCTAAACTGATAAATTAATTGGGAAATTTGTATCGTTAGCACAGGTAAGTATTTATATAATGTTGTGCCGATAAAAGTAACTAATATGATATACAAACATGCGATAACAATTTTCCGATTCACTTTCAATTTCTTTGAAATAAAACGTTGAAACCGATCCATTAAAAATGTAAGTATGAACGTAATTAATATTAAATTGATCATACTTTTTAATCCATATAATACAAACGCTACTATTATTAAAACGAGAAACCGTTGGAACCCTCTACTTCGAAAGAAATTTTTCACTTCATTCATTAAGATTTAACCTCCCCCTTCAATGGATGGAAATTGAATATATTACATTTTATGAACTTCTATAGACAATCTTTCTTACTAATTGAGAAGAATCCTTTTTTTCTTTTAATAATGTTAGATTCTTTTTATATTAGCCGACCAACATAATTTAGTGGCGCTCTTTTTTTCATTTATCCTTTTACAGTTTTGGTGATTTTCTATTTTTAGACTGCTGTTCATACGCATATCCTATATTGAACAGTTCTTTCTCACCGAATTGCTTCCCGACAAACACTGCACCTACTGGCTCTCCATTGTTATCATATCCTGCTGGCACCGCTAATTCTGGATAGCCAGCTACAGCTGATAGAAGAACTTCATCGTTGTTAATCATAACTAAAGCATCCAAACCTTTTTCTACTAAATACCTATCTAACTCTTTTCTTGCATTTTCTTGACTCGTTTGCACTACTTTTTGAAACTCATCTTTCGTTATAGCAGATTTTTCAGATCCCTCAATTAATGTTTGTCCATATTTTATTCGTCTATTACTATCTTTTTTATTAAACGTTATAATCTCTTCTAGCGATTTTACCGGTACATTTTTTTGCTTTGAAAGATAATCGTTAACATTATGTTTGAACTCATATTCTAATGTTTGCAGATTATCTACCCCCCATCGTTTAACTGAATATCATCAGTCAAGATCGCACCTGCATCTTGAAGGTCTTTTCTAATCTTTTCTGCTACTTCTTTTCTATTCTCATCTTGCCTATCTATTGAAAATAGTACGCCTACTTTTTTCCCTTTCAATCCGTCTATTGATAAGTCCTTCGTATAATCGATTCTTTCTTTATCTTTCTTTATCTTTCATTTTTTCTGTCATAGCATCTTTTTCATCATAACTTACCATTGCGTTAAATAACTTTGCTGCATCCTTTACCGTCCTTGCCATCGGTCCTGCTGTATCAAGTGTTTCAGCTAATGGAATAATGCCTGATCTACTCACCATACCTAGTGATGGACGTAATCCAACTACTGATTGCTGCGTCGCTGGTGCTACAATTGATCCAGTCGTTTCCGTCCCGATTGCAAGTGGTGCAAAATCTGCGGCAACTACTGTAGCAGATCCAGAACTTGATCCCGATGTATCAAACGTAATCGGACCGTATGGATTCAAATTTTGTCCTTTTTTCCCGCTATATCCGCTAGGCATTGTAAAGGATAAATAATTTGCCCACTCAGACATATTCGCTTTTCCTAAAACGAAAGCACCTTCTTCTTTCAACTTCTTCACAATCGTCGCATCTTCATCTGCAATCCAATCTTTTAACACATACGTGCCCGCACTTGTCGGCATCACCTTTTCCGTTTGTACATTATCTTTTACGATAACTGGCATGCCGTATAAGTTCGACTTCTTATTGAAAGATCTTTCTTCATCTAACTTTCGTGCTTCTTCCATTGCATTTGGATTAATCTCTGTAACAGCATTTAATGATATTCCATTTTGGTCATGTTCTTGTATTCTAAAAAGGTAAATACTCGTTAACTCTTCATATGATAATTTCCCATCATCAATCATTTTTTGAAGCTCATCTACAGTCGCATTTACGACTTCTTTTTCTTTTATCTTTATATTTTCTATGTTAATGCCTTTCAACTGATTATGTATCGGTTTTAACACTCTATCTTTATCATATACGATACGCTCTGGTTCCTTTGGAAAATAATTTTTATACATGTAATACCCTCCGGCACATACCAACAGGACAATACCTCCAGCGATCGACAACGTTATCTTTACCCACTTTTTCATGTTGTTACCTCCACTCTAAAAGTTGCTAAATTGTATTGAAAAAGAGAGTTATCCTTGTAACTCTCTCTAATTGAAATGCTACATGAAAAAATGAAGAATTTCAATTTCATTACTTCTTTTTTTGCTTTTGCTTCGCTAATAATTCTTTCACCTGATTATATGTTAAGCCTGAATTCTTATTTAAACGTTTTACTTCCTCAACATCAGTACCTACTACTGTATATTGTTTCTCATCATTCATTTTTCCACTTCCCTTTCTATTGCATTATTTCTAATATTTTTCCCCTAAACTTATATAAATTAATACAAATAAGGAAACTATACGAAATTCGATAGCTAAAGGGAATTCAGTTACATAAGAGGAAAAGACAAAAAAATGTCGAATGTATATATTTGTTGAATTTAAGGGTTTGGAGGGTACATTTTGAAAACATATGAGTTTAAACATAACATTCCAACATTGGAAGAGTATAAATATTTATGTGATTCTGTTGGATGGACTAATTATATGAATTTTGAGGTGGCGGAAACTTCACTGAAAAATTCCATTCACTGCATCACAATCAATGATAATGAAAAAATGATCGGCATGGGAAGAATTGTTGGTGATGGATCTATCTATTTCTATATTCAAGATATAGTAGTTCATCCGGATTATCAGAAACATGGTATCGGGAAAGAAATCATGCATCGTTTAGTTACATACTTACATGAAAATGCCCCTGATAAGGCGTTTGTCGGTTTGTTTGCATCAGAAGGTAAAGAATCGTTCTATGAGAAATTTGATTTTAAAGATTTTTCACCAAATATGACGGGGATGTTTACTGTCATTTCAAAAACATAATAGATTTTTAATTGTAAGGAAAGGCTTCGGTTCATATAGAGGAATTTGTTCTTGCAGTAAAAGTTTAACTATTACATACGAAAGGAGAGTACATATAT
Source organism: Bacillus cereus group sp. BfR-BA-01379 (assembly GCF_022663605.1). Classification (NCBI taxonomy): domain Bacteria; kingdom Bacillati; phylum Bacillota; class Bacilli; order Caryophanales; family Bacillaceae; genus Bacillus; species Bacillus cereus group sp. BfR-BA-01379. The sequence goes on along the minus strand of NZ_JAKUFT010000038.1, from coordinate 29,226 downwards.
GGCTCATATGTACTCTCCTTTTATTTCGCTCTTTACATATTAAATTTCTTAATAAAATTTCACTACATCTTCAGTAGGTAAAAATGTTCTTTCTCCTGGTTGTTCATTTGGCTCTCCAAATGGCATTTGTCCTACTAAACTCCACTCTGCTGGAATGTTCCAAGTTTCTTTCACTTCAGCATCTACGATTGGATTGTAGTGTTGCAGGGATGCGCCAATTCCTTCAGCTGCTAATAACATCCATACTGTATGTTGTAACATTGCATTTCCTTGATGAGACCAGAATGGGAACTGATCTTTATATAACGGGGCATTTTCTTGCATTTTTTCTACTGTTGCTTGATCTTCAAAGAATAACACAGTCCCAACACCTGTATGGAAACCTTTTAATCTTTCTACAGTCGCTTCAAAGTTTTCTGCTGGTACGCGGGCTCTTAGTGTTTCTTTAACAATATCCCAAAACTTTTCATGCTCTCCATCCATTAATACAACCATACGGCCACTTTGCATATTGAAAGATGTTGGCGCGTGTAAAGCTGTTTTTAAAACTTCTTCAATTCTTTCTTTCGTAATTGCATCGTTTTTTGTTACTTTACGAATAGAACGACGGTTCACGATTGCTTCTTTTAAGTTTGTTGTAGTTGCTGACATGTTAATTCCTCCAAATATTTGTTTTATAATTTATTTTATTATTTCATAACAAGCGAATTAGCAATATCCATCTGTATTACACTGCATACCTTCAAATGAATTTGTTTTTTCCTTTTCAATTTCTTTATCAATTACTCTTTGTAGCGTTTCTTTACTAGCAAGTCCTTGAATGACTTCATCTCCAATCATGACAGTTGGAACAGCCATAATATTCGCTTCATCATATGCGTGCTGAATTGCTTCTTGATGCTTTTCTTTATATTTACGATTTACTAAAGCATCTTTAAATTCGGCTTCAGGAAGACCTACTTCTACTGCTAATTTTGTTAAAACATCAATATCTTCAATGTTTTGCTCTTCTTGGAAAAATGCTGTGAATACACGGTGATGATACTCATTTCCAAGTCCACGTTCTTTCGCAAATTGACATCCTTCAAAAGCTAAATGTGTATATGGTTGCGGAGAAACACGCGGCAAACGCATATCGATTCCTAACTTTTTCGCGGTTGGAAGAATGAAAGCATCCCATGAACCTAATTTTTCCGGCTCATTCCATGGATCTATTTTTGAATATGGACTTGGGCGTAATTCAAATGGCATCCATTCAATCTCTACATCATTCTCTTTCGCTACCTCATCTAATGGACCTTTTGCTAAAAAACAAAATGGACATATAAAATCTGAGTATACTTTCATTTTTACAGTCATAATTTTTACACCTTACCTTTATAGTTGTAATCGAATTAGTTACATTAATGATAAAAAAAATATAAATATGATTTAAGCATTCATTTTTTCTTGCAAAGTTTCAAACAACTGCCCCATCGTAATATTTCTTAAAACTTCTTCCATCGCAGATTGCGCTTGTATTAATATAACTTCTAATACGGCTTGAATATTCGCTCCAATTGGACAATCTGGATTTGGTTGCTCGTGAATATGAAATAGCTTGTCTTCTTCGACTACATTTACTGCATGATACACATCCAACAATGTGATTTCATGTAAATCCTTTAATAATCCCGCACCACCTGGGCCGCGATTTACATATACAAATCCAGCTTGCTTCAAGTACGACATCATTTTACGAATGACTACTGGATTCGTATTTACACTTTCAGCCATATAGTCTGAAGTACAAAGTGAAGATGGATTGTTTTTCAAAATAGATAAAATATGAACAGCTATAGAAAAGCGGCTACTAATTTTCATCGTGATCACCACCTCGATGTAATCATTATAGTTACAACAAAAAGATAAGTCAATCCTTTTCATAGATTTTTTATAAACAAATTAAAAAGTGTCCCATTATGATATATGAGACACCTCTTTTTATTCTGCAAATAGCGCTTGAAATTCCTCAATAAATAGCTGCACAGCGATTGAAGAGTCCTTTAATGAAGGAACAGCTAAAGCAATTTCTCTCCATACTTGCGGCTCCAATTCTCTCGTTTGCACATTCTGTGGTAAATTCGTTAAAGATAATTCAGCTAATATTGCAATACCTAAGCCTTCTTGAATCATATTTAAAGCTGTAGTAACGGTCGAAATTACATATTCAGCCCGAAGTGGTACGTTAGCTTGTTTAAACATATCAATAATGGGTGGTTCGTATCCGCCCTTACATAATATGATCGGCTCATTCTCTAAATCACTAATTGTAATAGAGTCCTTCTTACAAAGAGGATGATCCTCTCTTAAGATAGCAACCATTTTTCCCTTCGTTAACGGGACAATCTCCATCTCTTTATTAGGCAAGATAACAATTCCTATATCAACAATCCTTGATATTAACCAATCTTCAACTTCTTTAATTGTTCCTTCACAAAGAACGACCTCTAAGTTCGGATACTTCTCCTTAAAATGGTTTATCATTTTCGGTAAGAAATGTGCCGAAGCACTCGGAAAACTCCCAATTCGAATCGTCCCCACTTCGTGTCCTTTCTCCATCGCAACTTCTTGTTCAATCTTCTCTACACCGTTCAAAATCTCTCTAATATGTACAAGAATTCTGTTTCCTACATCCGTAACGATTAATCCTTTTCGTTTATCACGTATAAGAATCGTAACTCCTAACTCTGACTCAATACTTGAAATGGCATGACTTACAGCTGGCTGCGTCATATTTAACACCCGAGCAGCCTTCGTAAAACTACCTAACTCAACAGTTTTTATTAATACTTGCAGTTGTGTAATGGTCATAACTAATCACTTATACTCCTTATAAAAAAGATTCATTTTATTTATTACAGTCGATATCATATCATAGTGAAATGAATAACAACAAGGAGGTCTTACCGTGACACAGCTTTCTCGAACTAAGACGGCCATAATCCTTACCTTTCTCGTTGTCATGTGGGGAATCAATTGGCCTTTATCTAAGTTTGCCCTGCATTATACACCACCCGTTTTATTTGCAGGCGTTCGAACTTTAATTGGAGGATTCATTTTACTCCTTTTCGCATTACCGAAATACAAAGAGTTACACTTAAAAGAAACTTGGCATTTATACGTTATTTCTTCTTTACTTAACATCATTATATTCTACGGATTACAAACTGTCGGCCTTCAATATATGCCTGCTGGTTTATTTTCCGCCATCGTATTTCTACAACCTGTTTTACTTGGCATTTTCTCATGGATTTGGCTTGAAGAATCTATGTACGGCTTAAAAATTTTCGGGCTTGTTCTTGGATTTATTGGCGTAGGTGTGATTAGCTCTAGTAGTTTAACTGGACATATTTCTATTATCGGAATCCTTCTCGCGTTAGGATGTGCGATTGGATGGGCACTAGGTACAGTATTTATTAAGAAAACTGGTCACCGCGTGAATGCTATTTGGATGGTAACACTGCAGCTTATTATTGGCGGTGTTTGCTTAATTGGATTTGGATCAGAGTTTGAAAGCTGGTCTAGTATCGCTTGGAGTATACCGTTTGTTAGCGTACTTCTCTTTATTTCATTCTTTGTTATTGCAATGGGATGGCTTGCATACTTCACTCTTGTTGGAGCTGGTGAAGCAAGTAAAGTTGGGGCTTATACATTCCTCATTCCACTAATCGCTATTATTGTAAGCTCAATTTTCTTACATGAGGCCATTACTATTAGCTTATTCATCGGACTATTATTTATTGTGGTGAGTATTTGTTTCGTAAATATAAAGCCGAAAACACTTGCTGTAAGGCAGCAGGTTGAAGTGAAATAAAAATAAGAAAGAGTCTACGTTTGTAGGCTCTTTTTTATTTTATGATGATATTTAAGTAGCAAGAGTATTTTTCTAATATATACGAATAGACTAACAATTCTAATCGTAAGGAGGAATTATATGGTTTTACAATATAAAGAATTTGGAGATTCAAGCTCTCCACTATCCTCATTCTTACTAATCCATAGACCTAATAAAAAAGGTCTCATTATTTACGATGAGACCTTTCAATCTTACTTATTTTTTACGGCGTACTACAAAAACACACGCACCTACCGACGATACAATCGCTAAAATAGATAAGACAATTGCTATCAATTGCATATTACTAGTACCTTCATTCTTTTCTACATTAGACACTTCACCATGTTCCCCTGTTAATGACGTACCTTTTGCAATTGTAGTAAGTGAATGTGGCTTTTCAGCTTTCTCATCGCCTGTCCATTCAACAATTTCTCCATCTTTATATTGTTGATATGCATCCCAAGCTATTTTTTGTTCTTTATCCGGATTTTTAGCGACGAAAGTAAATCGCTGGAACTGGCCGGGTACAATCCCTTCTCCCGTTGCTTCCCATACTACAGTTTTAACTTTTCCAGCATTGTCTTTTTGCTCTTCCACTGTCCATCCTGGCACGGGTTCATACTGTTGAAACTCCACTCCAGACGGTATTTTCAGTGTAACTTTTGTCGTTGCTACATTCTTTTCAACCGGTACTTTTATCGTGTAAGTCTCCCAAGAATTAACGTCTGAAGTTGCTGGCTTCACAGTGACATGCGCACTTACAGGTAACGAAAAAATTCCCATTGCAATTATTGTTGCGATCATTGTTGTGCCAATTTTTTTTATACGTTTCATTTTCTATTAACTCCTTTTTATTTATACCTTCACTTTATCCCGCATTAACGGGCAGTAAGACTCCCACCTCAAAATTAGGCTGGAGCAAGAAGTTAGGTGGGAGATTAACTGCCCGTAAAAGCCCGATTGGTTCAACTATTAATCAGTGAGGATGAACAAAACCCCCACTGATTAAAGTTTCACTTTATCTGCCGCCTACTATAAATTTATAATCCGTATCAAAACTATCAAGAGATTTTGTTAATCCGTGCACTTGTATATTCCAGTTTCCTGTCATGTTAATATACATACCTTCTGCTTCATATTCTCCTGGTGAAACGGCCGAAACTTTAAATGAACCTTTTCCCATGTTCATATCCAATGATTGTGTAGTTAAAATAATTTGCTCCATATCAGTAACAGGTTGTCCGTTCTCATCCTTTAAAGTAATATGGAATGTATTTTGTCCTACTTTATTAGGACTTACATGTAAAATAAGTTCATATCCATTATCTAATTGCTTACTCTCTGTAAAAGGTCCAGTTGGAGGCATCGGCGGTGTTTGTACGTTTGTCATAAAAGCTACGATTACGAAAAGGATAATTCCAATGATAAACTCTACTTTCACTGTAGCGCCTAATCCTTGCTGCGCTCTCATTTTCCCTTTCACATAATGAACAATTCCCAATATCCCCATGCAAATGAATAAAAGTATCTTTGCTAATAAAGCTAATCCATACTTCGTATCAAATAACGAGTGGATTGTTGGAATAAAGAATGTACTGTTAAAAAGACCTGTTATTAAAATCACGATGACAGCACCTGTTGCCCACGGTGAAAAGCGCTTAATCATATCCCAATACATACTCCACTTATCATCCTCTTTACGCAACAGAAGAACAATAGATGATAGACCACCAATCCATAATGAAGCTGCGAATAAATGTAGAAAGTCCATAACGACAGCAATCTCTTTAAACTTTAAACCATATGCGTGACTATTAAAGGCTTTCATAACAAGGATCCCAATAAACAATACTATCGGAATGCTCCATACTTTAAACGACGATAGCTTCTCACACTTCATCGCAAAATACGTAACGATTATAAGCAAACTAATAAGAGCCATTTGAGTGAGCCATACGTAACTAAAAACAGAGAGCTGTAATGTTTCTTTTAATAGTAAAGGATCGAATGCTTCTAGCCATGAAACATCAGCATTTATTCTCGCTTGCAGTGGTAGAGTGAATAGTAAACTAATAAATATGCCAATTAATGAGATCCATATTATTTTTTTGCTTCTTGATCGAACCGAGATTGCATTCCCTTTGTACATAATAAGATTAAAGAATAGCACTCCTATAAATAGTGAGAAACTTGTATATAAAATTCCACGTTCCATTATCATATCTATTTGCGGGACATACCCCATCTCTTCTACTTGTACATCGTCTGCTCCGGCTTCTGCTGATCCAATTCGGAACGGAATCACTCCTTGAATAGGATGCCCGTCAGCTGAAATCACTTTCCACTGAATAGAGTAGAGTCCGTTTTTCAAATTTTCTTTTAACCTTGCTTCTAATAATTTTTTATTTTTCTTATCGATATGAGCATCTTTTAAATCTACTCTTGTACCTGATGTATCTCTTACAAACAATGTATTAAAATGCGAAACTTGTATATCCTCATCGAATTCAATTTTCACAACAGCTGGTGCTTTCTTCAACGTTTCATTTTCAGCAGGGTTGGATTTCACAATGTACGCATGAGCAGATGCACTTTTTGGTATCGATATAATAAGCACACATGCAATGAATAGCCATGCCCCTAACCTTTTCATTACTTTCACAATCATTTCACTTCTTTCTTCTTTATACACTTTCATTACTTTTAACTACCTAATCTTGATCATTTGACGAAATATTAACCTTATTAAGTATAAATTTCTGCACAGTATGACTCTTAACTTCTCCCCACCTCTAAACTTCTAATACAATAGTAACTACCTTCATATATATAACTTATATTTTTAAAGCTGATTGTTATTATATCATAAAATATATTTATGTAAGTTTTCGAAATAGAAAAGTTATCGTGAATCATTTGTGAAGAAAATGTGAAATATATACAGCAAAAACTTTAATCCTCCCCACACAAGTCAATCTCCAGCCTAACTCCCTCCACATTCAACCAGTTTTAAGATTGGAGTCTTACTGTACACATATAGCAGAATAAATAAAAAGGTATTACGTTGTTACGTAATACTCTTCCAGATAATCATAATTCTCAATAATCGTTCACATTGAAAAAGACATAAAATGAATCTTTAATAAGTATTTTTTTGTTCATCTCCACAAATAGCAGGATAAATAAAAAAGTGTCACATTATAAATGGATACAGATTATTATTATGTAACACCTTTTCGTAAAAACATATAGTACTACTTGAATTGCGATACCGCTATCCCCAACAAAATGAAACACTTCTTTAAATCCCTCCATGATAGAGGGCTCCCTTTATATCGCCACTTCTATATCATCGTTTTAATTATAATTAAAAGCTATCCTTTTCTATACAATATATCCTTTTATTTTTCGTATATGGTTAAAGAATGCATTTACATGAAACAGCTATTCCTAACGTATCATATTAGGAATAGCCTCAATAACAAATATCTTATCTAGCTTAAAAATTAAATTTGACATTTTCAATTTCTGTATTCTCGATTACTAACCCTTCAATCTTAATATTTTCTAATTTTATATCCTTATTTGAGCTAATCGTGTCTAAGATGCCTAAAAAATTCTCCGCTAATTTTTTAATGGTTTCCATTCTATACAAACTACTTGCATATTCAAATTCAAAAAATAACTCTTTTTTTCCTTTTTCTACAAATAGGGTTAGATCAAATTTCGAAATTTTCTTTCTGTATTTAACAGGCGTCATTTTCAAATTCCCCATTATATTTTCATTGATTTGAGATTCTTGAAAAGCTAACATTGTAGAAAATATAGGGTTTCTCCCTAAGTCTCTCTTAATTTTTAACTTATCAATAATCATATCAAACTGATAATCTTGATTATCATACGCTTTAATTAACTGTTCTTTAATCTCTGACAAAAACTCCGTAAAGTTTTTTTTCTCAATGGGGAAACTTCTAATTGCAATAGTATTTGCAAACATACCAATGATATTTTTCAAATCAGAATGTGTCCGCCCTAAAATAGGCATTCCTACAATTATATCGTGCTGCGAGGAACATTTTGATAATAAAATACTATAAGCTGCAGACAAAATCATGTACAATGTCGTATCTGTTTCTAAACATAAATTGTCTAAACGTTGCTTTAATCCATTTCCTCCTTCAAAAATAAAACTATTTCCTTCAAAGCTTTGTATAATTGGTCTTGGAAAATCTGTAGGCATATCTAATACTGGAAGATCCCCTGAAAGTACATCTAACCAATATTTTTCTTGTATACTTGCAGCACTAGTCTTTAAAAACTCATTCTGCCAATAAACGAATTCTTTATATTGAATAGGGTTTTCCTGTAACAGTTTTCCTTGATATAATTCTGATAACTCCTGCAGTAAAATATTGACTGAATATCCATCTGAAATCAAATGGTGCATATCTGTTAAGAGCACATGTTTATGACTACTTAAGCGAATGATCTTAACTCTTACTAAAGGAGCTTTACTTAAGTCAAAAGGTTCAATAAATTCATCAATTATTTTTTCCAGTTCGACATTTAGCTTACTTGATGGATTAGAACATAAATGTTCACCTAAAACAGAATAACTAATTTCTATATCTACTTCTCCCTGAATTCGTTGTTTGGGCACACCATCTACTACTTCAATAGATGTTTGAAATGCCTCATGTCTCTTTACAATCTCACAAAAAGCTTTTTCCAATTTATCCAGGTTGATTTCACCTTCAAGTAAAGTTGCTCTTGGCATATTGTAACTAGTTCCAACCTCTACCATCTGTTGTAGTATATATATCCTTTTCTGAGCGGAAGAAAGGTCGTAATATTCACACTTTTCTACAGGTTTTAATGACACATACTTACTTTCATAGCTTTTCTTTATATGCTTACTTATACCTCTTACTGTTGGTGCTTTAAACGCTTCTCTTAACGATATATCTACACTAAACTTTTTATGAATCTCTGCCATTAAAAGCATTAACGACAATGAGTTTCCACCCATTTCAAAAAACGAGTCATTCATACTAATTTGCTTAACATTAAGAGTTTCTTCCCACATTTGTGCAACAGTTTTTTCAATTGGATCCTCAGGCAGTTCATAATTAGTTTTTATCAATAATTCATCCTTAATTTCTGGGAGCGCTTTAACATTTAGCTTACCATTTGGAGTCAAAGGAATTCTATCTAACTTAATAAAAATAGAGGGTATCATGTAGTAAGGAATCTTACTTGAAAGGTATTCCCTTATTCCCGACCCATTCTCGTTCTCTTTCAACACAATATAAGCACATAGTATATTATTATTTTCTTTATCTTTTTTTGGAACAACAATTGCATCAAGTACCATATCATGTTGCAACAGTACTGAATTTATTTCTTCTAACTCCACTCTATATCCTCGAATTTTCAATTGATTATCCATTCTTCCGAGAAATTCTACTTCTTGATGGCATGTGAGCCTCCCTATGTCTCCCGTTCTATAGAGTTTGATTTTTTCATGTCCCAAAGGTGAAACCGTAATAAACTTTTCGCTATTCAAATCAATTTGATTCAAATAACCTTCTGTCACTCCTACTCCACCAATACAAATTTCACCAGCCACTCCAATTGGAACAAGTTTTTGATCCCTATCCAAAATGAATATTTTCGCGTTATCTACTGGTTTTCCAATAATCGTTCTCTTGGATACAAGGTCAAAATCAGTAGCATTAAATTTGTTAAATAGAGCGCCAATAGTGGTTTCTGTAGGTCCATAGTGATTCATAACTGCAGTTTGCGGATACACCCTATTAAACTTACTAATATCAGCTGACTTCAATTCTTCACCGCCCAATACGATTAACCTTAGTGCCATGCAATTCTCATAATCTTCAATCGCGCGATGGTTAACTAAATAATTGAATAGTGAAGGAGTCAATTTTATATAACTTATCTTTTTCTCTTTCAAATATGTTATAAGGGTTTCTGGGAGCATATAATGTTCTTTTGGGACCAAATGTAACTCACATCCATTTAATAAAGCTGTATACAAACTTGTATATCCTAAATCAAATGCAAAAGAAGATACCAATAGTGTTTTATCACTATACATTATACTTGCTTCTCGTGTGAACCATGAAATATAATTTACCAAGCTTTGATTCTTAATTGGTACCCCTTTTGGGAGCCCAGTAGTACCAGATGTATAAATAATATATATTGGATTATCAACTGTACTTCTTTCTTCTATGTTTGAAGGACATTCAAAAAATAAGCTCTTATCTTCCAATTCCATAACCTCACAAGTAAAATTATTAGAAGTTAATAAGTGAGACTGGGTCAAAAGAAGAATTGTATCACTGTCTTCAATCATGCTATTTATTCGTTCTAATGGAAACTCCGGATCAAGGGGTAGATAAATTGCCCCACTTTTAATAATACTCCATAGTCCAATGATCATTTCAATAGAAGGCTCAGCTAATAAAGCGATTACTGTATCACTTCCTGCCCCCTTCTTAATCAAGTGTTTAGCTAATTGATTTGCTTTATCATTTAATTCCTTATAAGTTATTGTCCTCTGTCCAAACACTACAGCAGTACGATTCGGATGTTTTTCCACCAGTTCTTCAAATATACGTTTAATCGTTTTTTCTTCTGGATACAAAGTATCAGTATTATTAAAATCACCTATTCTATTTTTTTCTTTCATGGTTACTATATCAATTTCCTCAATTGGAATAGTAATGTCCTCTATGATAGTATCAATAATTTTAACAAAATGTTCCGCCATTCGTTCCATCGTCTCTTTACGGAACAAACCTGTACTATATTCAAATATAAAACGAAGTTGTCCATCCTGCTCAGTTACTTTCAGCTCTAAATCAAATTTAGATGTACGATTCGTATACTCGTACGGTTTAATTTCAAAATCACCTATTTCCGCCCTTACTGCATCAACATTTTCAAAAGCAAACATCACATCAAACAGAGGATGACGATTCACATTTTTTCGCAATTGTAGCTTATCAACGAGCATCTCAAATGAATATTCCTGATGTTCCAGAGCTTGAAGTGTGTGGCTTGCAACTTCTTTCAAAAAATCCTCAAACCGTTTCTCTGAAGTAGGATAATTTCTGAGCGCAAGTGTATTAACAAACATACCTACCACATTTTCTAATTCAGAATTCAGTCTTCCTGCTACTGGGCTTCCGATTATAATGTCTTCTTGTCCGCTATATTTAAACAATAATATATTGAATGTCGAAAGTAATAATGAGTACAGAGTAGCTCCTTTTCGGCTTGAGATTTCATTTAATTTAGATGTATAATTTTCATCCAAATTAAATTGAACTACATCACCTTCAAACATTGGCTCATCTAATCTTGGATAATCAGTTGGTAAATTGAGTAATGGTATTTCTTTTGAAAATATTTCAAGCCAGTAAAGTTCTTTTAGTTTCCAGTTCCCGGATTCTATCATTTTGTTTTGCCAGTTTGAAAAATCTTTGTATTGAATTCTTACATCTGGCAAATTATTTTTTTGATAAAGAGATGCAAACTCTCTAATTAAAATTCCCATTGATAAACCATCGGATATAATATGGTGCATATCATAAACAAGCAAATATTTCGATGATGATCGCACCTCCACAATTGCCGCTCTGAACAAAGGCCCTTTCTCTAAATCAAATGGTCTAATAAATGTTTCAACAACACTCTCAAAATTTTGTTCATCTGCATACAAGTGTTGCATATTCCATTCAGGATTCTGATGGATTTTTTGAACTATTTTCCCTTGTACTTGTTTAAATGTTGTTCGCAAGCTTTCATGGCGATTAATTAAAGCTTGCAATGCTTTTTCTATCTGTACTATATTAACTTTCCCTTCAAGAAATACTGCTCCGGTAATATTATAGTTTGTAGATGCACCATTCAATTGACTAACAATATACATACTTTTTTGTGCTGGAGAGACTTCATAATACTCCTGTGGTGCTACTAGACAAATCGCTTCATATGTTTCTTTTTTCCCCATCATTTCTTCAATGATTACAGCCAATTCCTTAATAGTAGGAGATGCAAATATATTTCCAAGTGGAAGTTCAACTTCAAATTCCCTATGAATTTCAGAAACAAGTGTTATTGCTTTTAACGATTGCCCCCCAATTTCAAAGAAATGATGGTTAATGCCTACACTATCAGTTCCCAGTATCCTTTCCCAAATACTTACAAGTTTTTGTTGTATCGTATTATAAGGTTTTTGATACTCTTCATCAAACTCTACTTTAATCTCCATGCTTTCTAGGGACTTCCGATCAATTTTCCCATTCGGACTGAGTGGAAGACTTCCTAGTTGAATAAAATAAGAAGGAATCATATATTCAGGAAGTTTCTTCCGCAAAAAATCCCTTATACTGCATTGATTATTTGTATCATGTGAGGGGGAGTCATAGAATGCAACAAGATACTTATCATTTGCTACTCCATTCTTCACGACAACTATAGAGTTTTTTATGCTATCACATTTGTTTAAAACAACTTCAATCTCTCCTATATCAATTCGATGCCCTCGTATTTTTGTTTGGTCATCCTTCCGTCCCAGAACCTCAATGTTACCATCGCAAAGTAATTTCCCCATATCTCCTGTTTTATAAAGCATTTTTCCATAATTATGATAATATGGATCTCGAATAAACTTATCCTTCGTCAACTTAGAATTGTTAATATAACCTCTAGCTAAAGGTATGCCACCTATGAATATTTCCCCCTTCACTCCAATTGGCAAAGGATGCATATTCTCATCAAGGATATAAATGCGCCTGTTAGCAAGTGGTTTTCCCACGGGAATAAATTTTAAATTGGCGCTTTTAGTTCCTTTTCCAGACACTTCATATAAAGTACTTGTCATCGCCGTTTCAGCAGGGCCATATGCATTTAATAAAATAATATCTTCTAAAGGTAACTGTTCCCACATCCCTACTTTCTCCGCTGGCATTTGTTCCCCACCAACTATAACGAGTCTGAGCTTACTATCTGGAATTATTTCTGGTCTTGTATACCATTCTTGTACAATTTCGCCCCAATAATTTGTAGGTAGATTAACAACTGAGAGTCCAAGTTCAACACATTTCTGAGAAAACTGATACGGAGTCCATATATTCTTATCACGCAAAACAAGAGAACTTCCTGCAGCTAGTGTTGTAAAAATCTGTTCAAGTGAAATATCAAAACTTATCGAAGAAAACTGAAGAACACGATCCTCTGGTGTCAGCTCATAACGTTTGCGAATATCAATGGAGTGGCTTACAACTGCTTCATGAGACATCATTACACCTTTTGGTCGACCAGAAGAACCCGAAGTATAGATGATATATGCCAAATTCTGAGGTTCGATTCTAACACTCGGTTGTTTTTTTGGTTCTTCGAGCACTGAATCCCATTCTATATCAAGACAAACGGTATGCCCCTGATAATCTCTAATCTTCGATTGTAAATTATTTTGGGTGAGTAATATAGGTACTTGGGCATCTTTCAACATCAAATTTATTCTTTCTCCAGGATAATCCATATCAATAGGTAGAAAAGCTCCACCAGCTTTTAAAACTGCTAAAATCCCTACAATCATTTTAGGTGAACGTTCAACATACACTCCCACAGGTATTTCAGGCCCGACCCCTAACTTAATGAGCTTATGTGCTAACTGGTTTGAAAGTATATCTAATTCTGTGTAAGATAAACTTTCATTCCCCTGTATAACAGCAGGTTTGTTTAAATTTAATTTTACTTGATCAGTAAATAAATCCTGAAAACATTGATTCTTAGGATAATCCAACCAAGTAGAATTATTATCACTTAAAATATGTGTAAGTTCTTTTTCGGAAATCATTGAGATATCCTCTAACTTATCATCTTCGCTAACAAGCATTTCCCACAAAATATTGATTAAATGCGAAAGTATCTGATTTGCTTCCGTTTCATTTAAAAAGGAACTATTGAATAGTAGCTTCAATTGCAGCTTTGGTTGTAGATTACAATAAACAACCAAAGGGTAATCCATTTGTTCATCTATACGTACTGATTTCACTTGTAATGAACCAATTCCAACTTTCAATTTCACATCGAATGGATAGTTTTCAACAATTACAATACTCTCATACAAATCATATAAGGCAGAGCTTCTTGGCATATCAATCCAACTTCTTATGTCAACGAGTGAGGTATATTCATATTGACGCATTTCAACCTGCTTCAGTTGTACATCTTTAAGCCACTTAATCAAATTTACATTTTTATTTATCTTTACCCTAAAAGGAAGAGTATTCATAAAGCAACCAATTATTGAATCCGAACCTTCTAACTCAGCTGGACGCCCTGATGAAGTTACCCCAAAAATAATATCTGTTTCTTGGGAATAGCGATTTAAAAGAATTGCCCAGGCCCCCTGAATCATAGTATTTAGTGTAATCCGATTCTTTCTAGTAAAGTCTTGAATTATCTGCTGTTTATCTTCAGACACTTCGTATACTACATCTCCAAAAGCGGATAACTGATTTGAATTTTTTGCAGGAAAAATATTATTGAATCGTATAGGTGTTTTAAATCCATCTAACGCGGTTCTCCAAAATTGTTCCGCTTTCTTCTTATCTTGCCTACGTAACCAGTCGATATAATCTTTAAATGAATATACGTGTCCAAATGTTATCTTTTCACAAACACATAAGGCTTCATAACACTGACCCAGTTCTTTAAAGAGGATGCTATTACACCAACCATCTAACTGGAGGTGATGATGTGTCCATACTACATCATAGGCATACTCGTCTTGCTTAATGACCAAAATTCTCATAAGTGGTGGTTTTGAAAGATCGAATCCTTTTTTACGATCTTCCTCAATAAGTTGTTCTAAATTTTGCAATCCTTCAGATTTTGAAAAATTTGTCCAATCTAAAACTTGGAAAGGAATTTTTATATTTTTATGAACAATCTGTACAGGTTCTTCTAGTCCTTCCCAATGATATGATGTTCTTAAACTTTCATGTCTATCTAAAAGTTTTTGCCAAACCTTTTCAAATATCTCAATATCTAGTTTTGATTTTATTGAAAATATTGTTTGCTCCACAGTTACTGACGATTTTGGTGAGTAGATATGATGAAAAACCATACTTTGTTGTACAGGTGAAAGCATGTATATATCTTCTATATTTTTATATACCTCAAGCCATTCATCAATTTTCTTTTGATCTATGGAGGCAAGAGGGAAATCTGAAGGCGTCAAATATGTGCCTTCTTTTGTTTGACAGTGGTCAATTATATCCTTCAAATTGTTGACAAAGTCCTTTGCCAAGCCTTGAATTGTTTCAACCAAATGACTATTCGCACTGTATTTCCATTCTACACATAATTTTTTGTCAACGATCATACATTCAATTTCAAGCAAGTGACTTCTAATTCCATTCAAATCACGGGTTAGTCCTGTATTCACATCCGATATATTAAATAACTGCTGTTTTTTAGTTGCTTGCTCGAACTGTCCTAAATAATTAAAGCTTATTTGTGCCCTTTTCCTAGACGAAATTTGCTCTCGCATCTCTTTCTCTGCTAAGTAATATAAAATTTCATAACCAATTCCACCATTTGGTATAGCACGATACCGCTCTTTTACTTCCTTCAATATTTCTGCTATGCCCTTCTCTTTTTCAATGTCGCCTATAACAATAGGATAGACACAAGTAAACCATCCTATAGTTCTTGAAGTATCGTACTCTTTTAACAAAGTATTCCTACCATGGCCCTCCAAATCAACTAGTGTTTCACCACTCCAATTTGCTAATGTACTAGAAAGTGCGGAAAGCAGAATATCATCAATTCTCATTTTAAATAATTGATACGTGTCATGCAGTAAATACTTTGTTTCTTTCTCCGTCAACATAAAAGAAAGTGTACGAGCAGATTTTTCATCATTTCTCCCCCCTTCCATGTCAATAGGTATAGTATTTATAGAAGAAGGGACATTGTTCTTCCAAAAAGCAAGTTCATCTTTTAGCTGATTGGAAGAAGCATATTCATAGATATGCTCAGACCATTTTTTAAAAGAGAGACCTTTCACGGGAAGTTGAACAGAACCACTATTTGTAAGCTGTTCATATATCATCTGTAGGTTGTCCAGCATAAGTCGCCATGAATATCCGTCTATTACAAGATGATGTACTGTTATAAACAACCTTCCTTTTTCCTGATGCCCAGAATCAAAATATGCAACTTTAATTAATGGCCCATCTGTGATGTTTAATTCATAATGCAATTTTGATAAAATTTCATGCATATGACTATTATTAAAATCATGTAATTCAAATAACACATTCTCATCAGACTCTGAATAAACTTGAATCCATTCTCCAGCTCTTTGATAATAACGGAGCCTAAAACTATCATGATAATTTGTAAGTATACGAAAACTTTCATGCAACAAATCCGGATTTATACCTGCTTGTGTTTCCAATAGCACAGATTGATTCCAATGATGATAATTTTCCAAATCTTGCTCAAAAAACCACTTTTGAATCGGTGTAAGAAGCACTTCACCAGTCTCAGGTTCTTCTATTTGATCTTCACTATAGCTTTCTTTAATATCTACAATACAATCCGCCAGTTCTGCTATCGTTTGGTTCTCAAACATCTGACTCACGGTAATCTCTATACCCTTTTGAAGAGCTTTACCTACTATTTGAATACTTAGAATCGAGTCTCCTCCCAACTCGAAGAAGTTATCATGTATACCAATTTCCCTCTGATGTAGACCCAATACTGCAGACCATACCTCTACTAGTTCTTCTTGAACTTTATTTTTTGGAGCAACGTAACCTTTATAGGTATGAATTTGAGGAACCGGTAAGTTCCTTCGATCAAGCTTTCCTATCGAAGTTAAGGGCAGACTCTCTAGCTGAATATAGTATGACGGAAGCATATAATCTGGTAACTCTTTTGCTAAAGATTCCTTAAGTTCCTCCATGTTAATCTGAACATGGGAAACGATATATGCACAGATAACTTTTTTTCCATTATTAATTTCCCAATCAATTACAGCAGCATCTTCAATGTAGTTTCTTTTTAATATTAAATTATGAATTTCTGAAAGTTCAATCCGATACCCTCTGATTTTCACCTGATGATCCTCTCGTCCAAGAAACTCAATTTCTCCGTTTGGAAGCCATCTTCCTAAGTCCCCTGTTTTATACATGCGATCATTTGGATTAAAGGGATCATTCATAAACTTATCATTTGTAAATTCTGGAATATTCAAATAACCTCTTCCTACACCGTCTCCAGCAATATACAACTCACCAGGAACACCTATTGGGCTAATATTTTTATCTTTATCCAATATATAACATCTAACATTTGAAATCGGTCTCCCTAAAGAGACTGTACTTTCGGAACATTCAATACTTAAAGCATCCACTGTTGTTTCTGCTGGACCATAATTATTATATAATTTATATCCTCTATCAATCAGTGCATCTTTTAATGATTCTTCTAGTCTTTCTCCACCTGAAATAACTGTGTGTAAACTCTGTAATTTGCGATCATGACATAATAATTCTTTTAATACAGTCGGTATGAAATTAATAATATGAATTTCATGTTGATCAACATAATCACAAAAGTGCTTCCTATTTAAAATCAAATTCTTTTCGGCTATATGTAATGTCGCTCCATAAAGTAATGTACCGAAAAAATCCTCAATACTCGGATCAAACACATAATTTGTTAGTTGTAATAGATTCGTTTTTTCCGTTATATTAAATGTTTTTCCAAACCACTGAACAAGATTAACAACATTTCGATTTTCTAACATTACACCTTTAGGTTTTCCTGTAGTACCTGAAGTATACAAAACCGTAAATAAATCATTCGGACTAAGATTTACTTTTGGTAGAAGAATCTCACCTGAAAAATCCCCACTATTATCCAATGCAAAAACACAATCATTGCTGAATTTTCCAATCACATATTCGTTTTTATTAATTAAATCCTTACTGGTCAATATGAACTTTGTTTGACTATCCTGTATCATATACATTTTCCTTGACTCTGGATATTCTGGATCAATTGGCAAGTATGCAGCTCCGACTTTTAAAATAGCAATTATCCCTATTAGCATTTCAATTGATGGATCCGTCATGATTCCAATAATCTCACCCTTTTTCACTCCTTTTCTAAGCAGTTCATTTGATAAGTTATTGGACATATCATTTAATTCTTCATAAGTCATAGTCTTATTTTTATATACAATCGCAATATTATCCGGGGTTTTCATCGCTTGTTGCTCAAACAACTGACTAATCGTCAACTGATTTGAATATGTTTTACGAGTATTATTAAATTCCAAAAGGATTTGTTTTTTCTCTTCAATAGATACGATATCAATCTCTTCTATTTTTGTTTGAGGGTTTTTTATGACTGCTTCTGCAATTATAGTAAAATGTTGAGCTAAACGCTCAATTTTAGATGATTCGTATAATTGTTCGTTGTAACTGAAACATATCTCAATATCTTTGTGCAAACTTATACTAATAGATAAGCCATAATTAGTCATTTCAAAGGTGGAATATGAATTCAAAGCGATTCTATTTTTGTTTTTCAGTATCGTTTGATCTAAAGGATAGTTTTCAAAAACAACAATAGTATCAAAAAGATCGTTTTCTATTTCCAATTCACTATATTTTTTTATATCTACCAAAGATGATGTTCCATACAATTCCCAATCCTGCAATGTCTTATTTAATTTTTTGATAAGTTCTATAGATGTTTCGCCAGCATCCTTTTTGACTCTTAATGGAACTGTATTTATAAACAGGCCTACCATTTCTTCAATCCCATTAAATGTTCCTGCTCTACCGGAAATAGTTGAGCCAAAAATAATGTCATCACAATTATGATTCTTTTGTAGCACAATTCCCCATAAACTATAAACAAGGGCGGCAAGAGTAACTTCATTTTCCTTCGCAAATCCTTCCAACTTATCCCTTGAAAATCGAATACGATACTGATGATCTTTTCGAATTGATTTATGTTTCTTTTTTGTTACTTCCAATCTATTTTGCGAGTTAAATCCTTTTAAATACTCTTGCCAAAATACTTTCTGCCTTTCTTTATCCTGTTTTTGAATATATTTAATAAAATCTTTATATTTTTTTTTAGTAGGCAGATTGTAAGTTTCTGATTCACTAAGGCATCGGTATGCGTTTAGGAATTCTTTTAAAATAATTCCATTACTCCAACCATCATATATAATATGATGATTACTTATAATCATTTCATATCTTTCTTCTGCTAATATGCACAAAGTAACCCTGAATGGTATTTCTCGAAGATCGAACTTTTTTTCACGATCTTTAACTTTTATCTCTTCTAGTAAAATATTTTTTTCACTTTCACTCTTGTGTGTAAGATCAATTATTTTAATATGAGGGGTATGTTCTTTCAATACTATTTGAACAGGAGTTTTCACTTTTTCCCAACGAAATAGTGTACGTAACTGCTCATTTGTTTGGACAACCGCCTCCCAAGCTTTCGTAAACAATCCTGCATCAACTCTACCTGAAATCCCCAAACATATCTGTTCAAAATACTCATCGCTTTCAGGATTTTTTAAATAGTGAAATAACAACCCTTCCTGTATTGGCGCTAAACCAAGAATATCTTCCACATTTTGTTTATCCAATTTTATCATCATTGAGCTCCTCCTTGAGACAATCAAATGAATCTAAATAATTATGCTTCTGCATATTTTCTATAATTTTCCCTCTTTCCATCTTGATAACTTTATCCGCGATATGAAAGTACCTATCATCATGAGTAATAGCAATGATAGCTTTTCCTTTTCCCTTTAATTCAGCCAATAGTTCTGTATAGAAAAAATGTCTAAATTCAGGGTCTTGATCTGCCGCCCATTCATCAAATAGATAAATAGATTTATCCTCTAAATAGCTAATTAATAGCGCTAGTCTTTTTCGTTGTCCTGTTGAAAGTTTAGTTGTACTAAATTCTCCATTTTGAATTTGTACTTTTTCATCGATACGTAATATTTTCAAATATTTTTTTATTTCTTCTTCTTTTGAACCATAGTCAATACCATAGACTTTTGTAAACAAATAAAAATCACTAAATATTGCGGAATATAGCTCTCTTAACTGTTCCTGATTTATTTCTTGGTTGTTAACAAATATGTTTCCGCTATTTGCAGAATACAAACCTGTAATTAGTTTAGCAAGAGTTGATTTACCACTACCATTGCCACCGGTTATAAATACAACCTCTCCTGATTTAAGTTCAAAATTAATTGGCCCTACTTGAAAAGCTTCTCCATGTTCACTTTCGTATTGATATACTACCTCTTTAATCTCCATGTTTATTTTACTTTGAGGCATCAAAGTACTGTTTACGTCTGTCTTACTAGTTTCAGTTTTTAAATACCTTGAAAAATCGTTTATTCTCTTCCAACTAATTTTCATTTGAATCGCATTAGGGATAGTATTGAGTATACTATGTAGCGGCCCTGTCATATAAAGAAAAACAAAAACATAGCTTCTTAAAAACTCACTCTGTACCCCTTTAAATAAAAGCGGAAATAAAAATGTAACAGCCCCAATTACCATAACAAACAGCAATTCACCAATAATAAAGACATTAGCAAACTTAAGACCACCTTGAATCCGCTTATCCTTATAATCCTCACAGCTCTCTTGCATCCCTTGTCCAAACTCTTCTCGTTTTGACTTTCCTATACTTAACTCTTTATAACCGCCAATAAGATCGTTTATATATCTAAAAAAAGTGTTTTGGATATTTCTTGTTTGTTCCCAAAGATTATTAGCTGATTTTCCAGCTACATAATACATACCTGCTGCAACCAAAATAACTGCAATAGAAACAAGCAGTCCATAAACATTAATTACTCCCAAATAAACCAAACAACATAAAAGTGTAATTGAATCAGTCAAACCAGTAATTATGGTGGCAGCATAATTACTGATAGCTTCTGTATCATTATTTAAGGTGGTTTGAATTCTTTCTGACTCTATTTTTTCAATTTTTTCATAAGGATTTTTTAATATATCGTTAATTAACTGGATCCTTTTTTCATAAATTAGATTATTTGTAATGGTAATCAACTGCGTCCGTACCAATTTTTGCGCTAATACATAAGTAATAATTCCTAGCAAAAAATATAAAAATAGACTATTGTTGCTTGAATAATTACTTATAGTTAAAGCTTCATTAATAATAAAAATAATCATCGCATTTCCAAAACCACTGGTTACACTCAACACAAAAATCGGAAAAAAATTTTTCTTATCATGCAAAGGAAAAATAATTATTAAAGATAAATATAGGCAGAACAGTACAATACCAATTAAAGTAGCCCATACCGCAAAACTCATACTGATAGGTAACCAAACATTAACAAAATCCCAAGAAAGTCTCCCGAAAAATACAAATGGAATTTTATAAAGCGCATACCCAGCTAAGAACGCAAACAGAAACGTTATGAAGGGGATACAAATACTTTTAAATTTATTTTTTTCCAATTTCCTTATTTTCTTATACACCTGAATCATAACTATGAAAATAAAGTATAGAGTAATAATTGAAAAAGGAACCATAAACAAAAGTACAGTAACAGAAAAAGCATCGATACTCTTATACATATCTTTACCGTTTGTCACCACACTCTCCCCCACAAGTGTGTCCATAATACCTTGGCCAATATTTTGAGTGTAATCGGAGTTCATGTTAGCCATCACCGCAACTCCCAACTTCTCTTGAGGATGAAATACAACAAAAGAGGAGAAATTCGGATTACTTCCTGCATGTGATATTTCACCAGGACCATTTTGAAAAACTTGCCACCCTCCGGCATAAGAAGAGCCATCCTCAGATGGTGGAACTGATCTGTTTGGTATATGTGTACTATAAATTGCCTTTTGCTGATCATCACTTAGTCCATATATCCCAAGCTGCATACGAAGCCACTTTTCCATGTCTTCAGTATTTGAGATAAAATAACCTGCGGGTGTATTCCCTCGATAAATAGGTGCATTAAACTCTATAGGCTTTAAAAAACCTATTTTATACCCCTTTGACATATCATATTTAGCGACATCTTTTCTAAACAAAAAAGTATTACTCATATTAAATTGGTTTAATATATTATTCTGAACGTATTGTTCAAAAGATTGATTGGTAACTTTTTGTATAACTAATCCTAGAATATCGTAGTTAATACTAGCATAATTGAATTGCTCTCCTGGATATGTCTCCAATTTTTGATTTAATATTTCTCTAACTGTATTTTCCAACGCATCATTATCATTTGAGATAGGTATGTCCCCAATCGTATGAAAAGGGATCCCACTCGTATGATATAAAAGCTGTTCAAGAGTTATTTCAACATTTTTATTAAGTTGTTCTCCTTTATAATTACCTTCATATGTCATTTGAAACCAATGCAAATATTTGCTAACGGGGTCCTTTAAATCAATTAACCCCTTTTGAACAAGTTGATATATTGCGAGAGCTGTAAACGCCTTACTATTCGAACCGATTTCAAATAATGTTTTTTCCGTTACACGTCGCTTTTTCTCAAGATTTGAATAGCCAAAACTTTTTTTATATACAGCTTGATCACCTTTGACTACTATCACTGACATTCCAGGAATTTTGGCTTCTTGCATTTGTTTTTTTATAAGCGAGTCTAGTTGTTCTTTATCGTTTTCCGTAAACATTCTATCATTCTCTGCATTTGCTATTTGAATCCCAAATAATATCTGTACATTTAATAATATTACAAGGGTAATCAAAACAATTTTTACTCTCATCATGATTGAATGACTCCTCTCTAATATCATATATTAAATATATTTTCAAGATCTTCATTCGAGAGGTTTGCCGTTTCAAAATCAGATGGAGTGAATTCAACCTGTCTTCTCTGGCAACAATGTTGAATCAAATCTCTCAATTGATTCATATACTCTGTGAAAAATTGGGATATTGTTTCTTGTTTAAATTTGTTTTTGCTGTACGTAATCGACAAATTCAACTTTTTATCTACTGTATACGCAACGATATCTAACAAACAATCCATCTCATTTTTATTGCTGTTATCTTGACCGGAATTTTCATACGCAAACTCAAAAATCCCACTGGAAAATGTAGCATTAAAATCACCTAAATAGTTAAAACGAACATGTTTTCGAGATTCGCAACTTAATTCCTTCGAAATATACTTTAAAACTCCATAATTTAGACCTTTATTCGGAACGCCACGCAATTGCTCTTTTAATTGTTTAATTTGTTGTGATATATCTGTATCCTCAAATTGTAACCGAATTGGAAATAGACTCGTAAACCATCCAATAGTTCTCGATACATCGATATCATCATTTAATTCTTCACGCCCATGCCCTTCAATTTCAATAATCACATCATTTGTTTTAATATACTTAGCCATTACCAATGATAGCGCTATAAGCATTAGCTCATTACCTTTTGTTCGATAAGCTTCATTTGCTTTTTGTAACAGCTGCATAGTTTCTTCTTCTGTTAACTTCTTAATCATTTTCTCGCAAAATTCCATACGATCCAATCCTAAATCAAAATCATTAAATGATTTCTCTTCATATTGATATACATGCTCCCAGTATCGCTTTTCTGATTCTGAAATTTGTTTACTTATTCTCTTCAACTCAATTGCCCAATCCTGTACCGAATTATCTTTTGGCGGCAAAGACGGTTTCCCCTTATTTTCTATCTGTTTATATAATTGATTTATATCTTCAAAAATAATTCGCCACGATATACCATCAACAGCTAAATGATGAGCTGTCATCAATATTCTTTTACCGAAATTACCTAAATCAAATATACAAACTTTAAGAAGAATTTCATTTTCAATATTAAAACTTGATTTCAATATTTCTCCAATACTAACAATACGAACACTTTGTTCTGATTCCGATAATTCAGATAAATCGAATGATTCTATTTTTATTTTTTTATTGTAATTATTTTGATTATAAAATAATTCCTTCGTTTCCATCCGGTAATTCAAGCGAAAAGCGTCGTGATGACAAACTAATAAGCTAAATGCCGATTCAAGTATCCCAACCTCAATGTCATCCCTTACTTTGACTAACACCGACTGTGTATAATGGTTTATATTGTTCAAATTTTGCGAAAAAAACCATGAGATAGATGGTATCGTTTCAATACTACCAACACATTGTTGATTACTCTTCTGCTCTTTTGTGCTATTCATTTCTAAATATAAAACCATATCTTCAATAACTGGATTAGCCAAAATATCCTTTGTTTTTATTTTAATCCCTTTCTCACGTATCTTAGAGGAAATTTGAATTGCTTTAATGGAATCCCCACCTAGATGATAGAAGTTGTCTCTTATACTTACTTTTTCAACATTTAATACTTCACGTATAATACCTACTAAATCACTTTCTATCTCGCCCTCAGTTTTTTTCTCTATTTTAATTTCAGGTTTCGGCAAAGCCTCTCTATCCAGCTTTCCGTTAAACGTCAACGGTATTTCTTTCAACACAATAAAATACGAAGGAATCATATAAACTGGTAAGCTTTCTTGTAAGAATCTAAATAGTTCGGATGTCTTCACCTTAACATTCTCAATATAGTAGGCACAAAGATAGCTATTTCCATCATAATCCTCTTGATCAATCACTACTACTTCCTTAATGCTCGGATGTTTTTGCAAGTTTATTTCGATTTCTTTTAGTTCTATACGGAACCCACGAACTTTTACTTGATCATCTTTCCTTCCCACATACTCGATCTTATCCCCTTCAATAAATCTTGCTAAATCACCCGATTTATACATCTTCTCTTTTGTCGAATATGGATTTACAATAAATCTCTCTCGTGTCAAATCCTGATTGTTAAAATATCCTTTTGCAACACCCTCCCCAGAGATATAAATTTCTCCAACCTCCCCCATTGGTACTGGCCGAAGATCGGAGTCCAACAGATATATCTTCATATTTTGTGCAGGTACACCAATAGGAACAGATATCCCTTTATCTTTTTCAATATCGAATTGATGAATCATACATCCTACAACTGTTTCTGTGGGCCCATATTCATTATATATTTTTGTTTCTCTACCTAATTTTTTCTGTATGCTTGCGGCAAGGTTTACTGTTAAGTTTTCTCCACCAACAATAATTTTTTTGATTGAACACTTATATATTTCTGAATCTTTCAATAAACTTAAGTGAGATGGGGTTAATTTAATAATACTTGCTTTTTTTTCTTTAAATATCTTATATAATACATATTCGTTTTCATCAGCAGGATAAATAATAATTTGATTACCACTAATTAATGGGGTAAATATAGTTGTAACAGTAAGATCAAAAGCAAGAGATGAATACAATGGAAAAACTTCATTTTCACTTGCGCCTACATATACTTGCTTTGCCCAAGAAATATAATTAACCAATCCTTTCTGTTCAATCATTGTACCTTTAGGGTTTCCCGTAGAACCCGATGTATATATGATGTAAGCGAGGTCCGTCGGCTCACTTCTATTTTTAATATTAGAAGTATCTCCCATATAAATATGAGCTGAATTTATATGGATAACCTCAATCGCATACAAAGAGAGATCCCATTGATGCGAAATATCAAAATTAGTGAACAGAATATTGATATCTGAATCTTGCAGCATATAATTGACCCGTTCAGATGGGTATTGTGGATCAATAGGTAAATATACCGCTCCCGCTTTTAAAATCCCTAAAATTCCAATAATTGTTTCTAGAGAATGCGTAGTTGATATTCCTATCACTGTACCTTTTGTTACATTTTTCTTTAATATATATCTCGCTAATTGATTAGATCTATCATTCAATTCACGATACGTAAGTTCCTTATCTCCCAAGCAAATTGCAACTTTATCTGGTGTCCTTTCTACTTGTTCTTCAAAAAGCTGATGGATTGTCTTGTTCTTTGGATACCCCCTATTCGTTGCATTAAATTCATATATCAATTTATCCCACATATCTTCTGGTAAAATTTCTAATTCCATCAACTTTTTATTAGGCGATTCCAACATCTGATTCAGTAAATGACTGATTCCAAGATACATTTGTTCAATTTGCTTTTCTGTATACATATGATCCTTATAATCTATATCTAGATTAAATCCTCCTAATCTAGACCATTCTCGAATAATCAATTGAATTGAATAAATCTGATTCCTATTGTAAAATTCTTCATTTTCTATTGGTGTACCATTAATTTCAGTAGGAAGTTTTGTATTGTAATAGTTAATACATGTATCAAATAAATCACCGTATCCCTTTTTCTTTAATTCCAAATCTTTCACCAATACATCATATGGATATTTTTGATGATAATAACAGCGAACCAATTCACGATTAATGCCTTTTATAAAATCTAAAACTGTCATTTCACTATCAACAGTATGACGAAATGGCATAGTACTTGTTAACATCCCCACAATATTTTTTTCATTTTTTCCCGCTCGATTAAGTACAGGCATTCCAATAATTAAATCATCCTGTCCATTTACTTTATTTAAGTAAATATAATATAAGGCAACAAAGAATGCGTACACAGAAACATTTATGCCAGTAGCAAATTGTTTAATTTCATCCGATTGATTATTTGTTAAAGAATATGTTTTTCTATTTGCCTTTGCACAATCTACTTCGTTCTTCCGCTTCACAGTTGGAAGCTTACTAAACTTCTCATTCCAAAATTTTTTATCCTTCATAAATCTTTTTGAAGTTAAATAGGATTCTTCCTTCTCAAGGCAATACATATAGGTACTATTAAGCTGATCTGTTATTTTTTCACCTTTCAAAAATTGAGTGTATGCATTACAAACCTGTTCAGTTAAAAGATTCATAGACCAACCATCAGAAATTATATGATGGACCTTAACGAAATATCCCCCTTCTTTAGTATCTCGTAATTTAAACAAAGCAAAATCAAATAAGTCTTGCTCATTGATATCGAAAGGTTTCGCAGCTTCCTGCTGAACCCAGGCATCTAAATCCTTATGACTATTAAAAATAGTATATCGTACTTGATATTTATGATATTCCTCCACATATTGATGAACCTTCTCATCCGATTCTACAAATCGATGCCTGATTCCATCATTTTGTTTTATAAAATAATTAATTGCTTTCTCAAGGCAAACAAAATCCACTTCTCCTTGTATCTTTACTGTTCCCCCAATATTATGCAATGGCTGATGAGGATTAATTTTCTCCATATACCAAATCCTTTGTTGAGGATGAGTTAGTGAAAAATATTCTCTATACTTCAAATTATCACCACTTTATATTTAATGTTTTTTGAAATAATTCACTTTTTGACCATATCTAATCATTTTTTTAGTCATTTCATCTGTAATATTATTCCATACAAAACCCGTTTTTCTTAAAAGCATATTCGTTTTATCCCCCATTATATGGAACAATGTTTGTTCAACATCATTAAATGTTTTCAATTCATCTCCTATACAATGCAGCTGTAAATTATATATATCAGATGCATGTTGATTAGCTTGTTTTTCATCAAAGATATAATCTATAAATTTTTCAATTGAGGTTTCTTTTACGTCTATGTCTAATCCATACGTTGTTAAAAGAGCTGATAAGCTTACATAGTTAGGATTGAAAATGTGATGAGTCTCATTCATTAATTCTTTTTTATTGAACAACTTAATAATTGCCTGACTAACATCATCCACACATGCAAAGTCTATATCTCTTTCCATTTCTGGAACCAATCCAATTCTTATATATGATTTCATCATTGAGTATAATGCATTCTGCTCTATGTTTTCTTGAAACCTTCCTGTTTTAGAATCAAAACCGATGTTTCCCACTCGAAAAACATTTACATTTATCCCCTTATCCCTCGTTTCCAGTACAATCTTTTCAGCCTCTAACTTTGTCTTTGGATAAGGATTTTCAATAATTTGCCCTAAATCATTATCATACTCTGTATACAATATGTCTTCTTTATTCTTTACCACACCAGAAGCTACAGCCAATGTAGAAATATGATTCACATCTTTCTTTACTCCCTTAACAGAAAAATCAATTACATTTCTCGTGGCTAGAACGTTTGCTTCATAGGATTTTTCATATTTCCCATAATGACTAACACTACCTGCTGAATGTATAATACATTGGATTGTTTCACTCAAATATTGATAGTTCGGCAGATCTAAACCCATATATTTTTTTGTCAGGTCGCCACTATATACAAAAATTCTTTTCTTATACCTATCATAAAAAGATGTTCCAAAATAAGAGCAAACTTTTTCTTTAATGCGATTTTCTGCTTTTATACAATTGTCACTTCTTATAATTAAATGTACATTGCAATCTAATTCAGTTAATAAATCATGTAATAAGTAAACGCCCAAATATCCCGTGCTTCCTGTCAATAGAACTTCCTTATAGCCGACTTGGCAAGAAAGGTTGATTCCGTAATACTTTTTGTTTCTATCATCATATAAACTTCGTATCGCTATGTCTCCTCTTATCTTCTCCTCCATCAACCGATGCCTTTCTCCTCTAGCAATCAGATAAGTTGCTAATGCATCTGGAATAGTCTTCTCCTTTTTATATGTCATATGTTGCGCTAAATCAGAGACTCTAGGGTATTCAAATAAATGATTAATAGAAATATCAAAATCCTTCTGCAAACTCGAAACAACATTGATAGCCGTTAGTGAGCTACCTCCTAATTCAAAGAAATCATCATGGATACTAACTTGTTTTACTCCCGTAACTCTTTTATATGATTCTATAATTTTCCGCTGTTTATCATCTTTCGGAATAATATTCTCCTTTAGCTCTTCTACATAGTCGCTTTGCGATAAAGGGGACCTCTCTTCCATTTCAATATCCTTAGAGAGGCTAAAGAACTGTCGTTCAAAAGGATACGTAGGGAGCGGAACACGATATCTTCTTTCTTGCGAAAAATACTTGGACCACTCGATTTTCACGCCATGAATATGCAACTTACCAATACTTTGAAGTAAGTACTTGTCATCATCAGTTTTTTCTTTCGGATGCCTTACAGTATTTACAATCGGGCAACTAGATTCTCCTTGAGTATGTTGTCTAACAAAACTGCTTAATGTTCTACCTGGTCCAACCTCCACAAAAACATTTTCCGTATCCGATAGTAGATGCTTAATTCCCTCAGAAAATTTCACTACATGTCGCAGATGATTCACCCAATAATCTGCACTTTTT